>MSXT01000092.1:0-2572 GCA_002083595.1 Proteobacteria bacterium ST_bin16
TCGATGCGCATCGCGACGACGACATGGCACAGCTGCAGCTTCAAGACGAAGACTATGTCTGGATTACGCGGCAGATCAAGGTTATTGCTGATCACTGTGCACACGGCCGCATTGTTTCGGCGTTGGAGGGGGGATACGATTTAAAGTCATTAGCACGCTGTGCGGCCGTGCATATTCAAGTATTGCAGGCAAAAAACCCGCCCATTAGCACAAACCGCTAATGGGTGTTTGCCGGTAATGCCGCGCGTTCGGTCAATACGGAAAAGTATCCTCGATCACTGAACGAGGGACATTCCGGGTGATGAATACAATGCGGCTGCGCCGATCATCCGATGGCCATCCCGTCAATTCCACCGGAGGATGAAAAATATGCTGAACCCCATGAATAACTATCGGACCCGCACGATTCTTCATATTTACTATCCCTTTGATGCGCAAAATATCCGCGCCTTTGACCGCCATCAGCAAATTCAGCCAATCCTCAAACCATTCGAGATCGATCGGTTCGTCAAAAGTAAAACAATAAGACAAAATATGATCATCATGGCGATTAATATCCGGTTGTTTACCGACTGATTTCTTGGAAGAATACAAAATTTGCGCTGCACCATGCCGCACAAATTTGTATCGGCTTGAAGGATTCCCGGCATACGCTTCGGCATTCAGCCACCTGACAACATCCGACGTTTTTTGATCTATCGAAAATAAGTTAGCACTGAATACCGATGGCCCATCCACCTGACCGTTTACAGCCAGTAATTGTGTAGCGGCGGGATTCAGAATCGCCAAGCGCTGTTGCAACGTACGGCGTTGCTGTTCATCGATTAAATCGCTTTTGGTCAAAATAATCCGGTCTGCTACCGCAGCTTGCTTGACGGCTTCGGGATGATGATCCAGTGTATCCATCGCGTGGATACAATCGATGGTAGTGATAACCGCATCCAAGCGATAATGCGCGGTAATGTTTTTGTCCGTCATCAAGGTATGTAAAATCGGAGCCGGATCAGCTAATCCGGTGGCCTCGATGATCACCCTGTCATAGTTGCGCACCCCATTGCGGGAAAAGCGCCAGGTGATATCTTTAAGCACCTTGGCCAAATCGCCGCGCATCGCGCAGCAGATACAACCATCTCCCACTTCCATCACCAACGTTTCATTGCTATGCGCAACCAGTAAATGGTCCAGGCTGATTGCACCAAATTCGTTAATCACAACCAGGGTTCGTCTGAACAGTGGCTGCTGAACCAAATGATTTAACACCGTAGTTTTGCCGCTGCCTAAAAAACCAGTCAGCAGCGAAACCGGAATCGGCGATGATGGTTTTGTCACTGTATTCACAGTCCTTCAGCAAGCTGAGTCAAGCCATTAGGCACCGCCTCAGACTGGATGGCTTTGGCAGTGCTCACAAACTCCATGCAGTTCCAGCTGTTTTTGTGCCAACATAAAACCGGTGCTTTGAATGCTACGCTCAAGCTCCTCGATGATGGGCTTCTTGATGCCGACTTCCTTGACACTGCCGCAGCGATCACAGATCAGAAATTGCGGTGTCTCATGCTGATGATCGCATGCAATGTGCGCACACGACATATACTGGCCGGCAGTTTCCAGTTTATGAACCAGTTTTTCCTGAATCAGGAAATCCAGCATGCGATAAACGGACATCACCGGTAACGATTCCTGGAATTGCGTTTTATATCGATCCACGATTTCATAAGCCGAAAGCGGTGTAGCAGAAGCCAACAACACCATGAGCACGTTTTTTCGCTTGTGCGTTAATTTTGTTCCTGCCGACGCACAAACTTCCCGTGATTTTTTGATGATTTGTTCGATATCGACTGACATTTTTAAAAATTTCAGTATTCGGAATGATCAGAAATACTTTTAGTGATTAACCGGCAAAAGCATATCACGCGAGAGAAATTCTATGTGCAAATCCCTAAATTCAGTTAAGAATCAAAGCAATTTTTATTGATCAATCCACGCAGGAAATGGATCTTCCAAAGTTAACCAATATTTCTCGCCAGCTTGCGATTCTTCATCGGTCACCAAACATTCATCCAGCCATTGGCATATCGCTTGTTGATCAATATTCTGACCGATAAAAACCAATTCTTGCCGCCGGTCTCCGTGCGGCTCTTGCCATTTCTCCAGTATCGATTTCAAATAATCTTCATCGTGCGGCCATTCATTCCTGGGCACAGCTTTCCAAAACATACCGGCATAGCCATAGTGCGCGATACCACCGGCTTGACTCCACTGGCCCGCATAGTCCGGCCGGGTTGCCAGCCAGAAATACCCCTTCGACCGGAGTAATTTTCCTTCTGACCAAGGTTGATGAATGAAATCGTAGAACCGTTGTGGATGGAACGGTTTCCTGGCTGTGTAAACAAAACTGCTGATGCCGTACTCTTCCGTTTCGGGTATATGTTCGCCGCGCATCTCCTTTAACCAGCCGGGCGCTTGTTGCGCATGCTCAAAACTGAATTTTCCGGTGTTTAAAAGCTTGTGCAATTCCACCCGGCCATCCTGGATGGCAATAATTTCAGCTTCAGTATTCAAACTGCGCAGGATA
>MSXT01000092.1:2591-9666 GCA_002083595.1 Proteobacteria bacterium ST_bin16
CACCCGGACTGATCAAGTCAATTTTGTTGATCAAAATGACATCACTGAATTCCACTTGATCAATCAGGAGATCAGCGACACTGCGTTCATCATCTTCTCCCAGGCTTTCCCCTGTCTCCTGAAGCATTCTCGCTTCTTCAAAGTCCTTCATGAAATTTACCGCATCCACAACCGTTACCATGGTATCGAGCCGGGCGATATCGGATAGACTGATTCCCTTTTCGTCAGCAAATGTAAATGTTTCCGCGATCGGTAACGGTTCGGATATCCCTGTAGATTCAATGACTAGATAATCAAACTTTTTCTCGATGGCTAGCCGCCGAACTTCGATGAGCAAATCTTCGCGCAACGTGCAGCAAATGCAGCCATTGCTCATTTCAATGAGTTTTTCTTCTGCGCGGTTAAATGAAATTTCTTTCTCGATGATGGAAGCATCAATATTGATTTCGCTCATATCATTCACAATGACCGCAACACGCAGCATTTGCCGGTTATTCAGAATATGACTCAATACGGTCGTTTTACCCGCACCTAGAAACCCGGAAAGCACAGTCACCGGTAGTCGATCAGTTGGCATCATTTTGATTTAAATTAGTAGAATTGATGTTTGTTATGATATAACATATCAAAAAGGTAGTACAATAAAATCTTTTTCTAGCCATTAAGGATCCGTCAATTTCCGGCACGACTCAATCAGGAATTGGTGCCTCAGCAGTAACTTGCAACGGCTACTTTCTTAAGGTTTTTTGAAATGCGCTTTTACAAAATTAAACAGATTACTGAAATTAATAATCGATGAATCCATTAAAAATTACAGTGACCAGCATGCATTCGCAAAAATTAAGCAGGTTGAATGATGAGTGGTTAATCGTAAAAATTCTTCAAATGCCAACAGACGGTCCAATATGTTCCATTCCGCGCGGCAAATAGCGGCCAGCATGATTTTGGCAATGACGATGAGTGCAATGGACAAAGTAATAGCGGAACAAGTTGCCGGGGATTCGGCAGCAACCAAAGTTAGGTCTGAAAACAACGAGCACAATTCCGCTGTTCAAATGACACCGATAAACATTATCGGTGTCACACCGAATCAACCCTCCCAGCCCAATACCATTACACTGAAAGGCCGTTCACTACGCTTGCAGCAAGGCAATACACTGGGGCAGACCTTAAACGAGGAACTCGGTGTTAGCAATGCTTCTTTTGGTCCCGGAGTAGGTATTCCGGTGATCCGTGGCTTAACCGGATCGCGGGTGCGCATTTTACAAAACGGTATTGGCACGCATGATGCCACCAGCTTGAGCCCGGATCATGCCGTGGCGATTGATCCCTTATTTGCCGAAGAAATCAGAATCATGCGAGGCCCGGAAATCGTTCGTTATGGCGGCAACGCAATCGGCGGTATTGTGGACGTCAACGATCATCGCATACCTGGAAAGCGCACCACGAAACCCATCAGCGGCTCTGTCGAGAGCCGCTATGACACTAACGGAGACGGCACAAATTCGGCCTTCAAGTTGAATCTGGGAAAAGACCGGCTGGCATTCAATCTGGGCGGTTTCTTTCGCAAACGGGGTAATACTCAAATTCCAGGAAAAGCAATTGACGAAGCTTTGGTAGAACAACAATTCGGTCTGTCAGAAATACAAAATGTCAGTGGCACAATCCCCAATACCGATAGCAGAGGAATCGGCGGTTTTGCCGGTATATCATGGCTTGGCCATAACATCATGGCGGGTATGTCGGTCAGCCACACGGATAATCGCTACGGAGTGCCCAAAGGCAGTCATCATCTGGATCCCAATCACCTGAATGGTTTGGAAACAATCCTGCCTAAACTGAATGATTTGAGAGGATTTGAAGATATCTTCGGTCCTCAAGCATTGTTTCCCAATATTCGCCTTAACATGCAGCAAACCCGCTATGACTTTAAGTCTGAGTGGTACGAGCCAGCACGCGGCATTGAAAGTATCAGTTTCCGCTATGGTTTGGTCGACTACGGGCATACTGAGATGGAAGGCGGGTCCCCTTTCACAAAGTTCAAAAACGATGTCGGTGAAGGGCGTGTCGAAGTACGTCATCATGCGTTTCCGAATCTAACCGGCACCTTTGGCGCGCACTGGATACATCGCAATTTTTCCGCGCTGGGTGTAGAAACGTTTGCACCTCGCACCAAGCAACAGTCGTTGGGCTTATACACGACGCAAGATTACGTCTGGAATAATTGGATCTTGCGTGGCGGGCTCCGCTTTGAACACGCGCATATCGACCCCAGTGTAAACGAATTGAGACTACGCGGCAGCGCTCTGCCGCCAGTGCCATTACCCGGCTCACTTGACTATCAGGCACTGTCCGCCTCCTCGGCACTGCAATGGAATCCGCGGACAGATACCGCATTGACGCTGACCTTAAATCGCGGCAAGCGCCCACCGGATATCCAGGAACTACTGGCACTCGGCCCGCATTTGTCGACTCGCAGTTTTGAAATCGGCAATGTGCAGCTCAAGAATGAGACCGTGAATATGGCCGATTTAGGAATGGAATGGAAGTCGGGGCGTATCAGCGCGCGAGCTAACGGTTACTACAACCGCACTGACGATTTTATCTACCTGCGAAATACCGGTTTGGTGTATGAAGTTGACAACGAGGTGATTCGTCAGCGCTGTGTCAGTGATGCGGAATGCGTATCGATCCTCGCCTATGATCAACGGCACGCCGAATTCATCGGCTTCGAATCCAGGATTGACGCAACGCTTTATCAAATGCCACAAGGCGACTTGCTGCTCACTTTATTTTCCGATTATGTCCGCGGCCGTTTTGTCACTGGCGACCGCGATGATGTGCCGCGTATGCCGCCGCTTCGTTACGGCGCTGAACTGGGTTACGGCAACTCCACCTGGAATACCGCCGTACGGTATACCCGAGCTGAAGCGCAGCAATATCCGGGAAAAAACGAAACACCCACTGATAGCTACCATTTATTGATCGCAACGGCAGATTATCAAATCACAACGAGCAAATGGGGCAATTTGTGGCTATTCGCCAAAGGACACAATCTGCTGAACGAGGAAATACGTAACTCGGTTTCTTTTTTGCGGAATTTTGCACCGGAACCGGGGCGAAGTTTCATCTTGGGCGCGCGCGCCACATTCTGAAACTGGCTGCAATCCCGAATCTCAACATGGAACCGTTATATTGAAAACACCAACCGGTAAAACTTATCTTTGCTTTTATCTACTCTTCATTGTTTTACTATCCGGCCGGCAAGCTTTTGCCGTGCATCTGGATGTTGAAGTCTGGGGACAAGGCAATGCTCTGTTTACAGGCTATTGCCGAACACCCGGCGCAGTAGGTTGCGATCTGGACGGATTAGCCGAAGTATTGCATTTACCGGCGGGAACATTGCCGATAGAAGCTGTTACCGGGAAACTGATTTTTCCAGCCGATTTTCAAGATCTGCCGGGAGGAGATTTCAAAACTAAAAACCCAGGATTCCAGTCGATTCAAAATGCATTGCTACCGAATGAATTGCTGAGTTATCGGGCATTGGGAGCACTCAAGTACTGGGATCCGGTTTTATCTTCTTGGGGAAAACCGCCCGAAGGCACACAAATCAAACTGTTTGGCGGACTGGAAGCAAGTGCTGACATAATCAACGATCTATCCCAATGTGCCGGTCAGTTAATATGTTTCAGCGACGGAGTCTTCGGTAGCGACGGCAGCACCATTTTTTCTGCCGATGGCATCTTGGGCAATCCGGAGCTGATTGTCGATATTACGGGAAGCAACGGCGTATTGCACACGCATCTGAGTTTTTTCCTGGAAAACCAGACAGGTGAAATAGGCGGCCCCGTAGGCGCTTATCTCATCGAAATGCAACTGATCTCCAATGCCCGTTACTTTCCTTCAGCACCGTTTTTCATTTTATTCAATGCAGGCTTGCGTGAAGATGAATTCGCCGCAGCATTGTTAGCGCTTACTGGCGGCATCGTAGCGCCTGATCCGGATCCACCACAACCGGTCATTCCTGTATCCATTCCGGGTGACGTTGATTTCGATGGCGATGTAGATCGACTCGATGTAGCGTTGATTTTACTAGCCGCACAAAACAATGAGCCGGTGCGATCCAGCAATGCCATGCTCGACGTCAATCGTGACGGTGTTATTAATCGCACCGACGCATTTCTGGCTAAACAATTATGCACGCTGAGGCTGTGCAACATCCCGGTATTGGCTCCCGCCACCGTTTTGAATGTGGCGGCGGTCTACGATGAAAAGAACAGTCTATTGGATTTGAACGATGTGCAAGTGGGTGAATTGCATTACCGGGCGCAGCTGCAGTTAAAGGATAACAACTTATTCGAGCTGAATTCGGCGCAGTTGGATAAATCACGCTATGCCATACCCGCACGTTACGACATTGAGACGGCAATTCTGGAAGTCCCTTCGGTTTATATCAACGAAAAAAATTATAAGGCGATCCTGCGCAACATAGGGGATTCGAAGTTCCGGCTGGAATACTTTGAAGAAATTGACACAATTCTTAAGTAAGGGCGATTTTGCCAGGAGGATAACGACAGAATTAATTTTGCAGCACGTATCAATAAAAACAGTAATTTAAAAAATTTAAGAGGCTTGATCATGTTTAAAAAAATACTTGTTGGGTTAGTAACTGTAGTTGCTAGCGGGTTCTTTTCATCCGCGAGCGCGGTTGAGCATCATCATGAGAGTGACATACAACCTTGGAAAATCGGTGCCGAAATATTCGTCAACAGCAATTTATTCGAGCCTGATTTTGGTGATATCGGCGGAGGATTATATGCAACAGATGAACCAGGGTTTGATGTTCACATAGAAAAAGGCGCATTTACCCCTGGCAACTGGCTGCGTTTTCAGCCTGTCGGTAAATTATTATTCTGGAATGGTACCGAATGGAGTCCGGCAATACCAAATGGAGAGCGGATCGAGATCACCGACGCGCTTGATAATATCATTTCGTATCACGCCGATGGCACAAGCAGTATTCCAGGGGTAATCGGGGAAATTGGCAGCGACGGCGGATTGCACGATCACTTAAGCATGTCTATTTTCAATGCATCCAATACATTGGGCGGCAGTACCGGCGCATATCGCATCGAACTCAAATTATTCGAATCTAAAGCCAACAGCGATACTTCAGTTGCTATTGCCGCATCTCCTATCGCAATCGTTTTTAATCGCGGGCTTGCGCAAGATAAGTTTGAATTGGCAGTCTCGGCAGCAGCAGACCTGAGAGACAACTCCGTTTTCGTCGCGGAAACAGGAATGTTAACTATCCAACGAGTCAAAGCACTGGGCTCATATTACCAAGCAAGACTCAAATATCTTGGCGATAACAAATTTGAACTGATTGATGTTCAGGAAACTCCTGCAGCCAAGGAATGAAAGATACCCTTAACTTCCGCGTACAGAGCCCCAAATAGCGTTAAGAAGTGTTCTCAACCGGATGACAATCGTTACAGTTTTTCCTGCCGGAAAATGTCATTAGCAACAAGTGCGGCAAGAGGTGGCGCTCGATCACCTCAAACCGCAAAGTTAATGCGGCGATCAGAAGGGAAAATCAGACGAAAAAGCATACCGTTTGCGTGAATGATCAAAAAGCATTTTGAATTTGATTTCAAGGCAGCATCCCCCAACATAGTAGTTTCTCAGCGTATCCCCAGGTTTTCTAGAGGGATATCACCCGGTTGTCTGGATTGCAGGTAGTGATATACACTGCAATACTGTACCGCAATTCTGCACGTCGGCTGCTGGAATGGCTGATAGTTTTACCCGCTCGTTCCACAAGACAGTGTGATGCCAATACGGAACTTCAGGAAAGCATTCTGAAGATTTACCGGTGTTTTAATCTTTTCATGGACCCACGTCAATGAAGTTTTTTGCTTTTATCTTGTTAGCGATGATTCCCGGCCTGGCAAGTGCTGCCGAGCCGTCATCATCCGGACTATCCGATACCCTGGAAGAACGGGTAAAACCCTGCATCATCTGCCACAGAGATGCCGACCGGATAGACCGGGATGCCTATTTCCCGCGTATTGCGGGCAAACCGGCTGGTTATCTCTTTAATCAGCTGCGTAATTTTCGTGATGGGCAGCGCTACTATCAGCCGATGGCCATTTTGCTCGAAAACATGTCGGATGAATACATGCGGGAAATCGCAGAGTATTTCGCTGCCCAGCCCTACGCTCATCTGGAGCCGGTAGTGCCCGCACTGACGCCGGATGAAATCAAATCCGTGGAAACACTGATGTATTCCGGCGATCCCGAACGCGATCTTCCGGCATGCGGTGCTTGTCATGGCGAAAAACTGATGGGTGTGCAACCGGCCATTCCCGGCCTGCTGGGCTTGCCGCATGCCTATCTGGCTGCACAATTCGGCGGCTGGCGCAATGGCGGAATCATGCGCGGCCAGATACCGGATTGCATGTCGGAAATTGCCAAGAAACTGACTCAGGAAGAAGTCAATGCGCTGGTGCAATGGCTGCCCGGGCTGCCGGTATCGGGGCAATCCGCCGGAACGGATGCACTTACTCCCGAACTGGCACAGCGTTGCCGGACTATTTTGTCTGGAAAGGAAGTGACACGATGAAAAATTTAAGTGAAGCAAGATTAACGAGCATATGGCGGATCATCGTTTGCGTTACAGGCGGTTTGCTATCCCTGGCGCAAGTGGCATCGGCTCAGCCGCTAACTGACTCCGATACGGAACAGGTCCGGCGCGGAGAGTATCTCGCCCGGGCAGGCAATTGCATGGGGTGCCATACCACGCGCGGTGGCGAGCCTTACGCGGGCGGACGCAAGCTAAATACACCTTTCGGTCAATTCGTCACACCGAATATCACGCCGGATAACGAAACCGGAATCGGCCGCTGGAGTGGCGAGGATTTCTGGCAAGCGCTGCATTATGGAAAGTCGAAAGATGGACGCTATTTGTATCCGGCTTTTCCATATACCGAATATACCAAGGTAACCCGGCCGGATGCCGATGCGATTTTCGCGTATTTACGCTCACTTCCGCCTGTCGCACAGACCAATC
>MSXT01000010.1 GCA_002083595.1 Proteobacteria bacterium ST_bin16
TATATGCGCCGCAAAATCGGTTTCATTTTTCAGGATCATAAGCTGCTGTTTGATCGCAGCGTTTTTGATAATGTCCTGCTACCGCTGCAAATCAGCAATTTCGATAACAATACCGTAGCTGCCCGGGTTCGCGCCGCTTTAGATAAAGTGGGTTTACTCAAAAAGGAAAAATCCATGCCGGTTGCGTTATCAGGCGGGGAAAGACAGCGCTTATGCATCGCGCGTGCCGTGGTCCATCGTCCGGCCATTCTAATTGCCGATGAACCCACCGGTAACCTCGATGTTGAATACGCCCGGGATATCATGACCATGTTTACCTCATTCAACCAGGTGGGCGTCACTGTGCTGATTGCGACGCACGATGCTTCGCTGCTGGAAGATACGCAACATCGCATTTTGTCACTCAAACAAGGGAAACTGGCGGCATGATGCGCGCATGGCTAACGCAACACGGGTTCGTGTTCTTTCTCACGCTCAAACGGTTAATTTCAACACCGGTTACCAGCTTGCTCAGTATTATTGTAATGGGCATTGCCCTCAGCCTCCCGGCTGGCATTTACGTGCTCATGCAAAACCTGCAAGCCATCTCCGGGCAAACTGCGGATTCCCCGCAGATGAGTTTGTTTCTTAAGCTTGATATGACACAGGATAGCATTGAGAAAGTAAATCAACGCTTGGAAGAAAATCCGCAAATCCAGACTGTCCAGTTTATCCCCAAAGACGTCGCGCTCCAGCAGTTACAACAAAGTACCGGACTCACGGATATCACCCCCACCCTGATGCGCAATCCGCTTCCGGATGCTTTTGTAATTCACACCCAGGAAAGCAGTACCGAGGCATTGGAGCAATTGCGCACGGTCATGCAAAGCTGGCCGGAAATCGAACACGTGCAATTTGATTCCGCGTGGGTCGAGCGCCTGAATGCCTTACTCGATCTTGCCCGCTTTGCCGTGCTGATGCTGGCAACACTATTGAGCATTGCGATTATCGCGATCATGTTCAACACCATCCGTCTGCAAATTCTGACCAAACGCGATGAAATTGAAATATCCAAACTCATCGGTGCAACCGACAGCTTCATCCAGCGTCCTTTTCTCTATTTCGGCGCAATTCAGGGGTTGGCGGGAGGCGCTACCGCATGGCTTATCATGGCATTGGCCATCCGCACGCTCAATGAAGAGCTCGTAACCCTTACGCAACTTTATCGCATTGATTTGCACCTACAACACCTTTCCTCAGCCGACAGCATCAGCTTGCTATTGTTTTCCGCTTGGTTAGGGTGGTTAGGCGCCCGTATCTCCGTTGCAAGCCATCTCTGGCAAATCGAACCCAAATAAACCGAGCGTTACGCGCGAACTTTTTAAAAATTTGGCACTCTCATTGCGGGAGTGCTAGAATGTGTTCAATTAAAAACTGAAGAGTAAGCACAATCCATAATCAGGAGATTATTACAATGACGAATGCTCTAACACTGCCCTCAATGGGCGGAAGTATAGAAAGTTATATTCAGTCTGTTAATTCTTTCCCTATTCTCTCGCAAGAGGAAGAAACCAGTCTGGCCCGGCGCTTGTGGAATCAGGGCGATCTCGAGGCTGCGCAACAGCTGATTTTGTCGCACTTGCGTTTTGTAGTCGCAATCGCGCGCGGTTACAAAGGCTATGGCCTTCCGCAAGCCGACTTGATTCAGGAAGGTAATATCGGACTGATGAAAGCCGTTAAACGGTTCGACCCTGAACGCGGCGTGCGCTTGGTATCGTTTGCCGTTCACTGGATAAAAGCAGAAATTCACGAATTCATCATGCGCAACTGGCGCTTGGTTAAAATAGCCACCACCAAACAGCAACGTAAACTGTTTTTCAACTTGCGCAGCATGAAGCAAGGATTGGATACAATGAACCCGCAAGAAGTCGATGCAATGGCCGCGCAATTGGGGGTTAAATCCGAGGAAGTGGTGGAAATGGAAAAGCGCTTCAACGGCTCGGATATTTCACTGGAACCGATTTCGGATGAAGAAGACGATGCATTCAGTCCGATCAGTTATCTAACCGATGGCGAAGAACCATCACAGATTCTGGAAAATGAGCAAATCACGCATTTACGCGAAAAAGGTCTGCAACAATCGCTCGCGTGTCTGGACGATCGCAGCCGCCATATCATTGAAGCCCGCTGGTTAAGGGAAAAAGATACCGCGACACTGCATGATCTCGCCGCAGAATTAGGCGTATCCGCAGAACGCGTCCGTCAAATTGAAGCCAAAGCACTACAGAAAATGCGCGGCGCGTTGGCAACAACAGCATAACGCGAACATGTAAATTTCCCCATTTCAAATACCGGTTTGAACTCAACCAGCTCAAACCGGTGTATCATTGCCACCCCAAGGAGAGGTACCGAAGCGGTCATAACGGCGCTGACTCGAAATCAGATGGTCAAGGTAACTTGGCACATGGGTTCGAATCCCATCCTCTCCGCCAAAGATACGACAATAGATACCTAGAAACACCAACAAGACCCGCACAAATGATAAGTTTAGCGGGTTTTTTGTTATCTGTAGCCAATCATGGGAAATGTGAGTAACACGATTAATTTGTGAGTAAGTTAGTGAGTAACTATAATACTCATGAGAATGTTACTCACATATTTGTGCAAGCTACTGGCAGAGGGTGTTTTCACATGAAACTGACAGATTCAGAAATTAAGGCGGCAAAACCCAAAGAAAAGCCCTTCTCACTCCCTGATGGTCATGGACTCGTTTTATTGGTCCAACCTTCCGGCGCTAAATGGTGGCGTTATCGTTATCGTTTCAATGGCACAGCAAGAATGCTTTCCATAGGTGTTTATCCTGATGTGACACTAAAAGAGGCACGCAATCAACACACCCGCTTCAAGGAATTACTGAATAACGGTATAGACCCGTCAGAAAACCGCAAAGAAGAGAAGCAGCAGGCAGCGATAGCCGCGGCGAATAGTTTTGAATCGGTTGCCCGCCTTTGGTGGAATCACTGGAAGCATGACAAAACCGAACGACACGCGGGCTACACGATCCGGCGCATGGAAGCGGATGTATTTCCAGTCATTGGTCATAAGCCCGTTAATGAGATCACAGCAGCGCAATTTATAGCAATGATTCGCAAGGTTGAATCACGCGGCGCGCTGGATATTGCCAAGCGAGTATTAACCCTGTGCGGGCAGGTTATGCGCTATGCCGTGGCACATGGGCTGGCAGAGCGTAACCCGGCCGCAGATATAAAACCTTCCGATGTGTTGAAGCCCGCCAAGAAAACCAACCACGCACGATTGAGCGAAAAGGAATTACCTGAGTTATTACGCAAGATAGATGGTTATGACGGCCAGCCACTCACCCGCCTTGCATTGCAGCTTATGGCATTAACGTTTGTTCGCACTGGTGAACTGATCGGTGCCCAATGGGATGAAATCAGCCTGGATAAAAAGGAATGGCGCATACCAGCCGAACGCATGAAGATGAAAACACCGCATATCGTACCCTTGAGCAATCAGGCAATAACGGTACTGGAAGGAATCCACAAGCTGGCGGCTGATGATGTACTGCTATTCCCAAGCGAACGAAGAGACGGCAAAGCCATGAGCAATAACACGATTCTTTACGCACTCTACCGGTTGGGGTATCACGGACGCATGACCGGCCACGGATTCAGAGGGGTAGCGTCAACGATCCTTCACGAACAGGGATTCAATCATGACCATATCGAATTGCAGCTCGCACATACACAACGCGACGCAGTAAGCGCGGCATACAACCATGCGCTTTACTTGGAGCCACGGGCGCATATGATGCAGGCATGGGCGGATTATCTGAATAAGCTGAAAGCCGGAGCGGAAGTATTGCCGTTTAGAGCTGCGTAACCGGTTTAGCTGTGCCTACTCCGACGGGAGGAAAACGAGTTTCCCTGACTCACTGGCACGGCTTCCTATATTCAGGGCCGTATTAAGGGAATATGAAGAATGGATGATATTAGAAGCAGGATTCTTGAATGCGCAGGAAAAGACCTGAATATTCTCTTGGAAGCGAAGGAGCGAGAATTGATCCCGCTCTTCTACTTTATTGAAATCATCGCTTCAGAAGCGGCAATAAGAAAGTGTAAAAGGCTTAAACCAGAAGATGGATTAGCAAAAATAAAAAAACTATTTGAGCTTGAGCGGGAAAGATTCGCTAGTTATCGAGCTGTATCAATACAAATAAAGTATGACATTCTGAATAATAGCTTGATTGTGCGAGATATAGGTACATCGTGCCCATTAAATAATGATCCAAACATCAAGGCATGGTGCAAAAACATAGAACATATTCAACCTTATAGAAGGATTTCTCTTAAGATAAATGACGCTATTTCATGGATCAATAGCAATGGCATTCCAATGCCAGAATGGCTTGCTTCTATGTCGGGAAATATACAGGCGGAAAAATCGATCAAGGTAACTTCCGGGGTTGGTGCGATAGGAGATTTAATCATTGAGTGTTTAACATCTAATCAATATGACCCATTGCTTTTACCTAAAAATGCAAATGGAAAACCCGGCGTTAAATCTCATATCCGTCAACAACTAGGACTAAATAAAAATACTTTTGATCGAAAATGGGAGGAATTATTAAACAAAAAACTAATATCTTACGACCCTGAATAAATTTCGCAGCCAACCTCACCTTAATATACCCTACCCTCCCTAAAAATGAGGGTGGGTGGAGGGTTGCAGGGATGGTTGGTTGCTGTGTCATCTTTGTCTTAGCCAATAATGGCCGATCATTGACAAAGGATTTAGATAATGGCACAGAAACAGCACCAACTACCTACCCCGGAAACACTACCCGCCACCGGCAAAAGCCGGTTTTCCCAATTCAAGAAATTCATTCCTGTAAGCAGAGAGAAGTTCAGGCAACTATGCAAGGAAGGCCGCGCCCCGCAGCCTGAACGGATGGGCATCCGTTGCACCTTCTACGATAACGCGGAGTTGCACCGCTGGCTTGCTGACCCGATCAGTTACCGGGCGGGAGAATGAGTCATGCAGACATTCACAAAAAAGCCGCACCCGGCGGGGGTAGCGGCTGGGATAAACTCACATTCGGATTATAACACTCACGACATATTGAACGAAGTCACAAGCCGTTTGAAGGGCGTTATCAAACGTCACAACGGCGGTATGCTGGCATTCTGTCCGTCTCACGATGACCGGAAAGGCCGCAGTCTTGCAGTAAGTGAAGGCCGCGAAGGGCAAATACTTCTTCATTGCTTTGCTGGATGTTCGGTTCACGAAATAACTGGCTCCATTGGTTTGAATGCCGCCGATCTTTTCCCGCGCACCGAAAGCAAATACGATCCCAAGACACGCTCTTTCTTTAATGAATGGCAAATACTTTCCACCCTTCAACATGATGCAACGGTTGTTTTAATCGCTGCACGTTGGATGCTGGCAGGTCACGCATTGCCCGAATCGGATATTGATTTTCTATCAAAGGCAGTTATCCGGATTAACGAAGCAGCCAGCTATTCAAGGAGGTTCAAATAATGAGTGACCTTGAGAGCCAAGCACTTGAAATGATGAGTAGCAACGAGAAAGAATCAGAACAAGCAGCAATAAAACGCCTTGCTGTGCTATCTCCGATTGACTACGACCGGGCAAGAAAGCAGGAAGCCGAAAAGCTTGGAATCAGTGTCAGTGCTTTGGATAAAGCGGTAAATGCAGCCAAACGAAACGAAATCGACGATTCCGGCTTTCCGAATGTTGAACCGTGGGAATATCCAGTGAATCCGGCCGAATTACTCAGTGACATATCAGCGACCGTACACCGTTTCATTGTGTGCAATAAAGAAACGGCGGATGCAGTGGCACTATGGGCAAGCATGACCTGGTTCATGGATGTTGTACAAATTGCACCGCTGGCAATCATCACCGCGCCTGAGAAACGATGCGGCAAGACTCAGCTATTAACGATATTGGGCAAGCTGTCATACCGGCCATTATCCGCCAGCAGCATCAGCCCAGCATCGCTCTATCGTGCAATCGAGGCATGGCAACCCACTTTACTACTTGATGAAACCGACGCATTCATGAAGGAAAACGAGGAGCTGCGCGGTGTGATTAATTCCGGCCATAGCCGTGATAATGCTTACGTCATCCGAACCGTAGGCGATGATCACACCCCCAAAAGATTCAGCACGTGGGGAGCCAAGGCATTATCCGGAATCGGCCACTTATCAGATACTTTGATGGATAGAGCCATCATCCTGGAATTGCGGCGGAAGCTTGGTCATGAGAATGTCGACCGGTTGCGGTACGCTGAACCTGATCTTTTTTTAACGTTAACCAGAAAGCTGGCACGCTTTGCCGATGATTACCGCGAGCAAGTCAGACGGGCAAGGCCAATGCTACCCGATGCGTTAAACGACCGCGCACAGGATAACTGGGAGCCGTTATTGGCTATTGCGGAATGCGCTGGCAGTGAATGGCTTGACCGTGCAAACCAGGTAGCCTTGAAGCTTTCAGCCGGTGACAAGTCAGCAAGTATCAGCAATGAACTATTGGCAGATATTCAGGAAGTATTCGAGACAAAACACGTTACAAAGATCAGTACCGCCGATCTGATTAACGCTTTGACAGAGGATAGCGAAAAAAGCTGGGCAACCTATAACCGAGGCAAGCCGTTGTCACCCAAGCAACTGGCAAACAAGCTAAGAGATTACGACATCTATTCAAAATCAATCTGGCTGGGTTACGGTAAAACTCCAAAAGGTTACGAACTGAAGCAATTTGAGGATGCTTTCGATAGGTATCTTTCTTGTACCCCCCAGAATTTGCCGCCATACCGCCATGAATCGCCCGAAGCCAGTAACCACGCTGATCTTCACATTGCGGATAGAAAAAACATGGCGGATGATGAAAGTCAAAAGAAAATGCTGGAACCCGCGCCAATACTGGAACATGGCGACATTGCGGATAGAACACCCCCAGCCAAGAAGACAGTGAGGATATAGATAAATGGAAGCAGCGGAAATTATAGAATATTTACGGGATAGAGATTTGACAATTACTCTGACCGATGGCGATAGCATTGAATTATCCCCAGCGGAAAAAATCACACATGAACTGATTGAACGGTTACGTAAGCACAAGCCGGCAATCATTGAAGAGCTGAAGCGTGAGCAACGCCGGGCAAAAGTCTTGCGAATGCTGGAAGAAAATCCAGGAACTCAGCGGGCATTTGTGACCGATACCGAGAGCGACCGGCATAACGTGATTCTGACCATAGCGATCAAGGATAAGTACAGCTTTGAAATGCTCATTCCGAAATCGAAATATGATCCCTTCGCTATGCTCGAATTACTTGACAAGGGACTGCTTCAATAACAATCAATCAATCGAATGGAGTACAAAGCATGGACACAGAAAAAGAAGTGAAGCCAATGAACGAAGCCGCAGCAATAAACGAAACATTGCACCGTGTGGCACGGAAGGTGCATCCGCTGGCACAAGATGACAGGCAGGCAATACAAACCGACACCAGGGACCCTGACACTTTTTCTGACTTGCGGGCAATCAGACCCGCAGCTTTTCGCTAGTTCCAAGCGTTTACAAAGGGGATTCCGCTTCCGATCTTCCGGAAGTGACCCGATACGGGAATCAAATCAATGACCACACAAATTGAAATAGCCCGGCATCTTGATCTATCAACCAGGCAAATCCGTGAACTTCAATCAGCCGGGGTACTCTCAAAGGGCGCAACATTGGATGAAGCACGGCTTGCTTATATTCGCCGGTTACGGGAGCAGGCCGCCGGGCGTGCTGCGACAAATGGATTAGACTTGGCCAGCGAACGGGCACGGCTGGCTAAAATGCAAGCGGATAAGCTGGAAGCTGAATTAGCGGCCAAGCGCGGCGATATGATTTCACTTAC
Organism: Proteobacteria bacterium ST_bin16; assembly: GCA_002083595.1. GTDB lineage: Bacteria > Pseudomonadota > Gammaproteobacteria > Burkholderiales > Nitrosomonadaceae > Nitrosomonas. The sequence continues at coordinate 7,928 of MSXT01000010.1, forward strand.
TGAAGCCGTAATGGGGTGGAGTGACTTAGTAAATGCTTTCCGGCAAAAGATGCTTTCCTTACCGGTACGGGCCAGTGATTCAATCCCGGGGATTACCGACCGGCGTAACGCGGAACGTATCCTTACCGGCATGGTGTATGAAGCACTATCCGAACTTTCACGCTGGAAGCCTGACGGTACCGGGGAATCCGAAACCGAAGCAGAGGACAATATTTGACAGCGTAATCGTTCAGGATTATTGTTCGGGTAGGTGCTCAACACACTTCACAAAGCGGATTGCCCCGCGCCCGATAGTCTGCGGTTTTTTTACGTCCATAGTTTGCCTATGGCCGGGTAGTGGGTAACGATACAATACCGGTGAAAGCCGGAAAAGTTACCAGCCGTCTTTGTGCGGTGTTGAAGTACCTGGCTGCCTTCTCAACAAAGGCAAAATTCAACATATCACAAAGGAATCCCAAGCATGGCTGTTAAATCAATAAGTGCGCCCGCACGTCGCAAATCTAAATCAGTTGCACCAACCTCAACCCCTGCCAATGTAGTGCACTTGGATCCCAAGCGAAAGAAGCTTAAAAAATATCAGTGGCAAACCGAATTAATTGAGTTCATGAAATCGCTATCCCCAGACGAAACCACACTAATTAAAAGATTCACGAATCTGCTTTGCGAACAACCGGAAACAAAGCGTGCACAGCTTCAACCGTGCGAATTGATTCAATTACCTGCTGCAAAAAAACGCGCTTCAAAGTTCGAGGAAATAAAAATGGTTTAGGTTGAACGGTCGCCAAAATTGGCGAACGAGGATTTATTTCTGTTCCTCAAATTGAGGATAAGAAAAAAGGGAGGTACTTTTCAAAATGTGAGTAACTTTGTGAGTAACTTTTTATTTTTTGAAAGTTATACTGGCTTAAATAGGAATCCACAGAGAATTTTATGACTCCCATCCTCATATAAATTGGTATAAATAGGACAATAAATCAATAGATTGACTCTGAATTTTGTCCAAAGCAATCTCGTGGAATATAATGTCATCCAACTTTTAGGGAAAGACGGATGGTAAGACGAGATGGCTAAGGAAGTCAAAAAGCTAAAAGCAGTACAAATCAATTCACTCCCACCCGGCACTCACTCAGACGGCGACAATCTGCTTTTACGGGTAAGAGATTCCGGTTCTCGTAGCTGGGTATTTCGATATAAGCAAAATGGCAGAGCTATCGAGCTTGGATTAGGTTCGACAACCGATAGAACGCTGGCTGAAGCTCGTGAAATCGCGACTAACATGCGGCGTGCAATTGCAAATGGCCAATCCCCTAAAGAAGTATTGCGAACAGAAAAGCCCAGCAAGACTTTTTCTGATTATGCACTCGAATGTATAGAACATAAAAAGGCTGGCTGGCGAAACAGCAAACACGAAAGCCAATGGAGAAACACGCTTATGCAATATGCATTTCCATTAATAGGCGACAAATCCATCACAGATATTGGCGTGGATGATGTTAAAACTGTACTCAATCCGATATGGAAAGGCAAGACGGAAACTGCCTCAAGGGTAAGACAGCGAATTGAAGTTGTGCTGGATTACGCTTTTCTTCATGAAAATATCGATAAAAGTAACCCTGCCCGATGGAAAGGCTGCTTAGACCACATATTTGCAGCTCCGAAAAAAGTATCTCCAGTCGTTCATTTTAATGCGATTCCTTATGCCGATTTATTTAGGCTCTAGACTAGCAGAGACAATCTGTTAGTCTAGAGCCTACGGAGCTTCACAGGTGGCTTGCTGACCCGATTAATTACCGGGTAGGAGAGTGATCATGCAAACACTCACGAAAAGACCGCGCCCTGCAAAGGTGGTAGCTGGCGCAAACTCACGCCCAAACCATCCCACGTATGACCCATTAACCGAAGTCACTAGCCGCTTAAAAAGCGTGATCAAACGGCATAACGGCGGCTTGCTGGCATTCTGCCCCTCCCACGATGACCGCAAAGGCCGCAGCCTTTCCGTGACTCTGGGACGCCAAGGGCAGGTAATCATGCACTGCTTTGCAGGTTGTTCCATTCACGAAATCACGGCGGCTATCGATCTGAACACTTCGGACTTGTTTATCCGCTCAGACTCGAAATACGAATCACAACCCAGCGCTTACTTTAACGACTGGCAAGTTCTAGGCGCACTGGGGCATGACGCTCTTATCGTGCTGATTGCAGCCCGAACCGGCAAAGCCTTGCCGGAAGCCGATGTTGCCACCCTTTCTGGGGCTGTTATCCGTATCCATGAAGCTGCGAATTTTTCGAGAGGTGCATGCCATGAGTAACCTAGCAAACGAAGCAACAGAAATGCTTAATGGCATAGGCAGCAGGAAAGCCGCAAATCGTACCATGCTGCATGCAGCCAATCCGTTAAGGGGCGAAACCTCAGCCCAGCATTAACGATACACCTGAAGCCGATTTTAACGACTGGCCTGAACCGCAGCCGATGACCGCTAAAATTAAACCGGAACCCTACCCTATTGACGCATTGCCAGGCACGATACGGGCGGCAGTTGAAGAAGTGTCGGGATTCGTTAAAGCCCCCTTGCCACTGGTAGCATCTTCTGCACTGGCGGCCTTGTCGCTGGCTTGTCAGGCGCATGTCGATGTAAAACGGGCTGACCGGCTGCGTGGGCCATCGGCGTTATTCTCTTTGATTATTGCCGATTCCGGTGAGCGTAAAACGACCTGTGACGGTTTTTTTACATCGCCAATACGCCAATATCAAGTGGAACAAGCGGAAGCCATGAAACCAGAGATTGAGGAATATCACGCCAAAATTGCGGCATGGGAAGCGGAACGGGACGGATTGCTATCGGCGATCAAGGAATCGAGCAAGAAAGGCAAACCTACCGACAAGCTGCGGGCCGAACTGGTTGAGCTGGAACACGATAAGCTGGAACCTCCTAGAATCCCCCGCTTATTGTACGCAGACACAACACCCGAAGCGCTGGCCTACGGGTTGGCAAAGCAGTGGCCTTCGGCGGGCATCATGTCCAGTGAAGCGGGCGTTGTTCTTGGTTCGCATGGTATGGGTAAGGAATCGATCATGAAGAATCTAGGTATGTTGAATCAGCTTTGGGTTGGCAACAGTTTAGATATTGACCGGCGAACACCGGAATCCCTCACAGTACGCGGAGCACGGCTGATCATTGGAAATGGTTAAAGAATATTTTATGAATCCCATCTTCGCCACGGTTCGATAGCATGCGTTTTCCTGCACTGTTTGAAATCCCGCATCCGCCATAAAAACCGGCAACAGACCCAGTATATGATCGTGAATCTCTTCAAACCAGCGCACGAACCAAGAGATTATCTGCATACCAGCATCATGCGGCGCACCAAAGTCTGCCACATGCAGTTCGCCGCCGGGTTTCAGAACACGAAATGCTTCCCGGAGCGCCTGCTGCTTATCTTCTCTCGTCAGATGATGCAGCATCAAACTGGCGAATACACGATCAAAACTCTCATCCGGATAAGGCAGGCAAGTTGCCGAACCTTGTTGCAGGGTGACGTTTTGCTCCGCTTTCTCGATCTTTTCGCGCGCGATGTTCAAAGCCTGCAAATCCATATCCAGCCCATAAACTGTCGCACCCGGTTCGGTTTGTTTGATCAGCAACGTCAACGTCCCGGTACCGCACCCCATGTCCAAAACTGTCTGCCCGGACTGAACATGGGCTTGCGCAATCAATGCCGCCTTGATTCCCGATTCGGGAAAGAGCCGTCGCATCATGGGATCGTAGTAGCGCGTCAGCCAGTGGAAATGAAACGCTGGGATGAAATCGGGCCGCTTGTTCATGCAATCAGATTAGCTCCGGTAGTTGCGTGCAGTGAGGCGGGTTGCCAGCAAATTTATACAAAGACCTGCAACAATTAAAGCCGCAGCGCCGATTTTCCACGGATAGATGGGTTCGTCCATCACCCATGCGGAACTCGCAAACCCGAACACCGGTACAAGCAGTGAAAATGGCGCTACTGTCGCCGCCGGATAATGACTCATTAACCAGTTCCATGCCGCAAAACCCAGCAGGGTAACCGGGTAGGCATTATAGCCAATGGCGACGGCAGAGCGCCACGTGAGTCCGGATAAGCTGTCGAGATCCCAGAAGTTTTGTTCAAAGATGAATGACACCAGCAAAAGCAGCGGCCAGGCAACGAAACTCCCCCATATGACCAACGCCAACATATCAATCTTGCCAAGCCGCTTGGAAATCAGATTGCCCGCACCCCACGAAGCTGCTGCTGCAATGATCAGACCCATGCCCAGCGCCGAAATATCGCCGCCCAGATTGGCGGCGACAAGCCCAATACCGGAAAATGCAATAATCGCCCCGGCGATCTGCCAAACAGATGGCTTTTCATGCAAAAACATAACCGCCAGCAAGATAGTAAAAAACACCTGAACTTGCAGCAATAGCGAAGCCAAACCGGCGGTCGCACCGGCAGCCATGCCGAAGAACAGCAACGTAAATTGCAACGCAAACATGGTAAATCCGAAAATCAGCACGTGCCGGAAAGCGACGGCAGGCCGCTGAACAAAAAAGACCGCCGGAAATGCCGCAAAAAAGAACCGCAACGCGCACAGCAGAATCGGCGGCAACTCCTCAAGCCCGGCCTTGATCATGACGAAATTGAATCCCCAGATCACCGCTACCGTGATGGCCAGTGCAATATGCTGCGGGGGCATTATTTTTTGTGCTGAATGTAAGTTAAATTCCTGGAATCATAAGTCATCATGGTATCCGGTGTATCTGGAAAAATAGCTGAAATCGCCATTGCCAAGATTGTTGAAGCACTAGAGTACAAGTGGATAGTAGCTTGAGTGTTGCAGCTCGAAATTTTTTGGAGACGTTACGTCAATGGTAAGACTTGATTCTCGGGATGTTGCGCATCGTCATTCCCGCACAGGCGGGAACCATGGTTGCAAGCAGCATGACGGGAATGCTGGGGTTCCTTACGTCACTTCAACCTAGCTAAACTTGTTATGAAAAAATTGCCTTATTCTGGAAAATAGTGAAGCTGTATTGACGGCTTTCTTATCTTTCCATTGCGCAATGGCTTTTTTGGCGCGCTCATCTGTAATACGAATCGGCCGATTAACCAGAAAATGATCAACCTCGGCATCTTCAGGATAAATATTATCGATATAAGGATCATGTTGTGTAACGGCAATCGGTATCCGGTTACCATCCTTAATCGCACTGATTACGAAACTACCACCCTGCTGTGCCTGCAAAATCCCAAATTCCGGATAATCATCACACCAAACTTTAATATTCTTGAAACCAGCATCTGCAATAATTTGCAATAAATCCGCCTCTGCATAGACTCTCATTTCAAGTGTTGAACCTTCTCCCCCATGCCAGGTTAACCGGTCATATACCTCAATACTCTGATCTTTGCGTTGATTAACCAACAGCATACTTTGCTGATCCCGGACAATTCCAAACTGATTCAAATGCGGAAAATGTTCAACCGTTTTTGGCAACATCGTATAAGGGACTGTCAACAACATCAATCCGTCCGGTTTCAATAAATGCCAACTGTTAACAAACGCGACATGACGGGGTGGCGAAACATGTTCATAAACATCGGAGCTAATCAGTAAGTCGTAACTACCTACTGCCATATTTTCTATATTGCAAATGTCTAAAAATGGTTCCGCGTGGTAAAAATAATTTGTGTAGTCAAATAGATTCCTAAGCTTATCTGCATAATGCGGCGCATCACTCAACCCCATCGCTTTTCGGTTCCGGTCAGGAGAAAAATTAGCAAGCGGAACTGGTTTGCCATAAAAATGGTGTGACAGTGCGAACATCAATGCACGAAAACGGACAATCGATCCACAATGTTGGCACGCCCCTCCCTCGCGGTGAAAATCCGGCACTACCACAGACTCTTTGCCACAAAGATTGCAGGTGTATTGTTTGTAATCCGGTGCAGACATATTGAAGAACCAATGAATGATGCTTAGTTTGGAAGAGAGAGCTCAGGAAAGATAAATCACCTTTTCCATGCGCGTTGAATGTACTGAAAGCCGACTAGGTTGTCAAACACTGGGGTAATCGATCGAGAAACGACGGTAGGAATGGGACAAATCTTGTCATTGCAATCTGCCTCAAAATAATCGCTGCACGATTCACATCGGCATTCCCGCGCAAGCGGGAATGCCGGATTGCAGGCAATATGACAAGAATGTTGAGGTCAGGCTACACAGAATGACGTAAATCGCACACCGAGCCGCCTTTCAGACAATTGCGCAACGGAAAGCATTCAAAAATGGGGGTCAATGCTCCCATTCCGGATTAAATCTAAGTCTGAATTAAAATGGCGGCTTCCTTTCTACGTCGCGACATATAACCAATTAAACCTAACCCGCCCAGCAACATCAGGTAGGTTTCTGGTTCAGGTACTGGCGGGATATAAATTGGTTTGGGGTCAAATACGGTATCGGAAGTATACGACAGCAAAAATGCTTCATCATGCCCTTGATGATGACCATATCCAGCGATCTGTCCATTGTTATTGATGCTAAGAGCATAAAGATTAGTCCATCCGGCTGCAACGACTGGGGTCAATAACGAAAGGTCAGTCATTCCACCGTGACTGAAGATAAAAGAATGTAATTCTCCACGAGCAGTATAAGCCACTCCCACAACTTCGCCGGAATCATTGATGTCATAGGCACGACTGTCTCTTCCACCCAAGGTACCTAGGTCAGTCATATTGATACCATTAGGACCCGTGATAAATGCACGTGGCGCACCATCGAAATCAATGACAGAAGAATCTCCCACCACTTGCCCGGAATCGTTGATGCCATAGGCATAGCTGGCTCTTCCACCCAAGGTACCCAGGTCAGTCATGCCGATACCATTAGGGCCCGTGATAAATGCACGGGGGCCATAGGGATCAGTAGTAGAAGCAACACCCACCACTTGCCCGGAATCGTTGATGTCATAGGCAAAGCTGTTTGTTCCACCCAATAAGGTACCTAGGTCAGTCATGCCGATACCATTAGGGCCCGTGATAAATGCATGGGTGAGACCGCTTGCAGTGGAAGAACCACCCACCACTTGCCCGGAATCGTTTATGCCATAGGCATAGCTGGCTCTTCCACCCAAGGTACCCAGATCAGTCATACCGACACCATTAGGGCCCGTGATAAATGCACGGGCGCCATCGTAACCAGTAATGGAAGAATAGCCCACCACTTGCCCGGAATTGTTTATGCCAAATGCCTGGCTAAGCACTCCACCCAAGGTACCCAAGTCAACCATGCCGACACCATTAAGGCCCGTGATAAATGCATGCATGGTAGTGCCAGAAATAAGGCCTGCCACTTGCCCGGAATCGTTGATGTCATTTGCCTGACTATTTACCTCACCCAAGGTACCTAGTCCTATAATTGACCAGTCGGCATGCGCCATTGTAGGAAGTGGCACGGTGAAAATTACTGCAAGAAAGATTGCAACTTTTTTAAGTTTTGCAGGTTGATCGTTCATAATTATTATTCTCATATGATTATTTTCATGACATCAAGATATCTCCGTTTGCAGAAAACCAGGAAATTCAGACAAAATAAACACCCCCCTAGCAAGATTACGGAGAATCGGAAGTTTAATTACTTTCCTGTGAAAAATCTCATACTTTTTCTCCTTTTAATGCCCGTTGCACCGAAATCCCCTTCACCACCGCATACACCGCCGGGAAAATGATCAGTGTCAAAATCGCCACCGGCCACCGGGGAAACGATGCTAAGCACGACCCGCAGCGAACCTATTCGGTAATCGCGAGCATTGTCGAAGCAAACTTTTTTGCCCTTCACTCACGAAACGGATTCTCAATCAACAGCTCACCGACCTGCTGCCCGTGCTGCAAATCTTCTGTGTATAAGCGGGTGCAACCGGACTCAAGCGCTGCAGAGACAATCAAGGCATCGTAAAAGCTAAAGCCGCAGCGTACCTGAAGTTCGAGCCCCTGTTGATACAGTGCCAGACTTGGCGTGGTTTGCCATAAAGGAATCAAAATTTGCTCGAGAAAGCGCCGGGCATTTTCCGTACTCATCGGGGATGGCAGTTTGCGGGTCACAACGTTGAGTGTTTCCTGGATCACTTGGTAACTGATACAAGCATTGCGCGTCTCCAGCGCCTGCTGAATCAATTTTTCCGCGATTGCGCGTTTTCGATCATCGGTTTCATCGAACAGGTAGATGAAAATGTTGGTATCGATAAAATCACCGCTCATTCATTTCCTCACGCGTGAATTTACGGCCGCCCGTTCGCACTTGTCCGCGCAATTCTTCGATCAATGCCATCGCCGATCCGGTTTTCTGCTCCTGTCGGACATAATCGGTCAGCCAACGGCGAAATTGCTCGTTCAATGTGGTTTGTTCAGCACGAGCACGGGCACGGGCGGCTTCGATCAATTTGTCATCCGCGCTCAAGGTAATATTCTTCATCGCTATATCCTCTCAAATATTGTGTGCACGATTTAAGTGTACACTATTATGTGTAATTAGATTGTAAGCGAATCGAGCAAAAATAGAGCCGCCAGCCATTCTTTATGCACTCGCCCGCCGTATCGAAACCCCCTTCACCACCGCATAAACCGCCGGGAAAATGATCAGCGTCAGGATCGCCGCCGACACCATGCCGCCGACCATCGGGGCGGCGATGCGGCGCATGATTTCGGAGCCGGTGCCGACGCTGAGCATGACGGGTAGCAAACCGATGACGCTGCCGACGATGGTCATCATGACGGGGCGGATGCGGTAGACGGCGCCTTGGATCACTGCTTCGTACAAATCGGCCAGCGTCACTTTTTCCGTCATCGCTTTGCGTTGCCGCGCGAGGGTGGTGAGCGACTGGTCGATGAAGGTCAGCATCACCATGCCGGACTCGGCGGCGATGCCGATCAGGCCGATGAAGCCAACCACGGCGGCGATGCTCAGGTTGTATTCCAGCCAGTACATCAGCCAGATGCCGCCGACCAGCGAGAACGGTATCGACAGCATGACGATCAGCGTTTCGGTCAAACGGCCAAAGTTCAGATACACCAGCAGGAACACCAGTGCGATGGTCAGCGGCACGACCAGTTTCAGTTTTTCGGTGGCGCGCTGCATATATTCGAACTGCCCGCTCCAGGTAGCGTAGTAGCCTTGCGGGAATTGCACCTGCTCGCGCACGGCTTGTTGCGCATCGGCGATGTAACCGCCGATATCGCGGTCGCGGATATCGACGAAGATGTAGGCAGACAGCAATGCATTTTCCGTGCGGATACTCGGCGGCCCTTGCATCAGCTTAATTTTCGCCAATTGACCAAGCGGAATCATTGTGCCACCCATCGCAGGTACCAGCACTTGCGTGGCGATGGCTTGCGGGTCGCTGCGCAATTCGCGCGGGTAGCGGATCGCCACATCGAAGCGCTCGCGCCCTTCCACCGTGGTGGTGATCGCTTCACCGCCGAGCGCAGCTGAGACGACTTCGAGCAAATCACCCACCGCCAAGCCATAACGCGCCAATGCCAGACGATCCGGTTCGATATCGAGATAATAGCCACCGGTGATGCGTTCGGCGTAGGCACTGGCGGTACCGGGCACAGCTCTCACCACGGCTTCGATTTGTTTCGCGATGGTTTCGATTTCACTCAGATTGCTGCCGAACACCTTGATGCCGACCGGCGTGCGGATGCCGGTCGCCAGCATGTCGATGCGGTTCTTGATCGGCATGGTCCAGGCATTCGCGACACCGGGAATTTGCAGCGCTTGGTCCAGCTCGGCGATCAATTTATTGATCGTCATGCCGGGCCGCCATGCGCTTTCCGGTTTCAGGTTGATGATGGTTTCGGTCATTTCCAGCGGCGCCGGATCGGTGGCGGTATCGGCGCGCCCGGCTTTGCCAAATACCGATGCGACTTCCGGGAAATTCATAATGATTTTATTTTGCGTCTGCATGGTTTCTGCCGCTTTGGTCACAGAAATGCCCGGCAAGGTGACAGGCATATATAACAGCGTGCCTTCGTTCAATGCTGGCATAAACTCGGTTCCGAGCTTCATTGCTGGATAAACCGTAGCACCCAGCACACCCAGCGCGGCCACCAAAATAGACTTTTTCCAGCGCATCACCCAACTCACAACCGGCTGGTACCCGCGGATCATCCAGCGGCCGAGCGGATTATCTTCTTCATGGGGAACACGACCGCGGATCAGCAGCAGAATCAGCACCGGAACCAGCGTGATGGACAACATTGCTGCACCCGCCATAGCAAACGTTTTGGTGTAGGCGAGCGGCTGAAACATGCGCCCTTCCTGCGCTTCCAGCGCGAACACCGGCAAAAACGAAACGGTAATGATCAGCAGGCTGAAAAATAACGATGGACCAACTTCCTGGCATGCCGCGATGACGGCATTGACGCGCGACTCGCCCGGCCTTAAACGCGCCAGATGCTTGTGCGCATTTTCCACCATGACGATCGCGGCATCGGTCATTTCCGCAATCGCCAGCGCGATCCCGGCCAGACTCATGATATTGGAATTGATGCCCAGCTGCGCCATGGCGATGAAAGCGATCAGCACACCGATCGGCAACATGATGATCGCGACCAGCGCGCTGCGCGCATGCATCAGAAATACCGCGCACACCAGTGTCACGATGGCGATTTGCTCGACGAACACTTCTTTCAGCGTCGCGATGGCACGATGGATCAATTCGGCTCGATTATAAACCGACGTTACCGCGACATCCGGCGGCAGTCCGGATTTGATTTGGCCGATTTTCGTTTCGAGATCGTGAATGACATCCAGCGCATTCTCGCCGTAGCGCGCCACCGCAATGCCGGAGACCGCCTCGCCTTCGCCGTTCAGTTCAGTAATGCCGCGCCGTTCACCGGGCACCAGTTCGACGCGGGCGACATCACGCAACAACACCGGTTTGCCGATATGCGCCCTGACCACCAGATTCTCCAGGTCGCTGCTGTTACGCAGGTAGCCCCGGCCACGCACCATGTACTCCGTTTCCGCCAGTTCGATCACGCGCCCACCGACATCGCGATTACTCGCGGCGATCACTTCGGTGATGCGTTTCAATGGAATGTCATACGCTTGCAGGCGGCGCGGGTCGACCGTGATTTGGTAGGTTTTGACAAATCCGCCGACGCTGGCGACTTCCGAAACGCCGGACACGGTGGTTAATTGGTAGCGCAGGAACCAGTCTTGAACGGCACGCAATTCATCGAGGGTGCGATCCTTGGCCGTCACGACATATTGATAAATCCAACCGACACCGGTGGCATCCGGGCCAAGCGCGGAACGCACGTCGCGGGGTAGCTGGTTGGTGGCAAAATTCAGATATTCCAGCACGCGCGAGCGCGCCCAGTAAATATCGGTGCCATCTTCGAAAATGACATAAATGAACGAAGCGCCAAACGCCGACAAACCGCGCACCACTTTTGCGCGCGGCACCGCCAGCATGGCCGTGGTGAGCGGGTAGGTAACTTGATCTTCGACAACCTGCGGCGCTTGACCCGGATATTCGGTGTAGATGATGACCTGTACATCGGACAAATCGGGAATCGCATCGACCGGCATTTTCCACAGTGCGTAGATTCCCCAGCCGGCGATAAACACGGTACTCAGCAACACCAGGAAAACATGGCGGATCGACCATTCAATGACTTTTCTCAGCATAACGGTGTTCCCTTAGTGATCGTGAAAGGTATCCGCTGGCTGGATACGCACAATGACAAACTCGCCGTCCGGTTCTTCGGCGATCTCAAAGATAACTTTTTGTCCCGGCTTGAACGATTGCAGCAATGCCGCCTCCCGGACACGAAAATCCATCGTCATCGCGGGCCACTTCAAGCTTTCGATCGGGCCATGCGCGAGTGTCATCGTCGCATGCGCGAAATCAATCGCGTCGATACGCCCTTCACCGCGATATTGCACCTGAGAGGGTGACAGAACAGCCGAACTCGCTTCGACTTCCTGCTTCTCAACCGGGTAATAGGTATTGTGGCCGAAACTATCGAGCGCGCTTTTGAAGTTGCTCTCCGCATCGATCAGGAAATTCGCCTTGACGACCACGTTTTCACCGGCTCGAAGCCCGCCCAGCACCTCGGCATAACCATCGGCATGCATGCCGAGCTTGACCGTGCGCGGCTCAAACCGCCCCGCACCCAAATCGACCAATACCATCCGCCGGGTGCCCGTATCCAGCACGGCGGAATCCGCGACGGTCAGCACTTTATGCTTGCTGTGAAACGACGCGAACTCGACTCGCGCATACATAGCAGGTTTGAGTAAACGATCGGGGTTCGGCAGCACGATGCGCACGCTCGCGGTGCGCGTTTCCGGCGTGACCGCCGGATAGATGAACGCCACTTCGCCGTTGAATATCTTGTCGGGATAGGCATCCACCCGGACTGTCACCCATTGGCCGGGATGAATCATGCCCAAGTCCTGTTCAAATACATCCGCCAATATCCACACGCTCGACAAATCAGCGAATTGGTACAACATTTCTCCCGGCATAAAGCGTTGACCCATGACCGCTTTTTTCTCCATTACCACGCCATCGGCTGGTGAGCGCAGCGTCATGTACTGCTGCACTTCTCCGGTTTGTTGCAGCCGCCGTAACTCGGCTTCGGCAATATTCCAATTACGCAACTTCTGCAATGCGCCATCGGCCAGCCGCTGCATCGCGGCACGTACCGCCGCATCACCCTTCACGACGGATTGCACCCCTTTGATCGCAACCAGATACTCCTGCTGCGCGGTAATCAGTTCAGGACTGTAGACATCCATCAAGGCCTCGCCTTTCTTGACCGCTTGCCCGGTGGTATTGACATGCAACCGGTGTATCCAACCCTCAAACTTGGTCACGAAGGTGTATTGCTTGCGCTCATCGGCTTGAATCGTCGCAACCGCCCGCACGGTGCGGATCAGTTCACGCATCTGCGCCGCTTCAGTACGCACACCCAGCTTCTGCACCTTTTCCGTGCTGATGCTCACCACATTCTGTTCCGCAGACGGCTCCTTGCCTTCATTTTCATAAACCGGCAGATAATCCATGCCCATCGAATCTTTCTTCGGCACCGGCGAAGTGTCGGGCAGCCCCATCGGATTGCGGTAATACAGCACTTTTCGTTCCCCGTTAGCGGCTTGCGGTACGGTGATTCCGGCGTCTGGCGATGATTGTGTTTTACCCCACCAGTAACCTGCGGCCAATGTGGCGGTCAGCACAATTGCAGCGCTGATTTTCCGGGCGGTAGATTGCATAGAAAGCTCCATGATCGGTATTCGTTAGTGTTGCTTCTTGCCAATCAGAAAATCGATTTCTGCCAGCGCTTTGTTGTAATTCGCGATCGCGGTAATCAGATTGGTTTCATAGTCGAATACCGTCATCTGGTTATCCAGCAAGGTCAGAAAATCAACCCGGTTTACTTGGTAGGCCGCCAGCGCCGATTCAACGGTTAGCTTGGCCTGCGGCAGAATCGCAGTCTGATAGAGTTTGACCGATTTCAGGCTTTGTTCGGCCATGGCAATCTGCTGACGCAGTTTTGCCGCGATGTCATTACGTTGCGCCTGATACAAACTGATTGCCTGGTCGCGCATGGCTTGCGATTCCATAATACGCGGCTCGATTTTGTTGCCGCGCCATACCGGCAAGTTGACCGCCACGGTCATGCTGACCATGTCGTCACGCCGCATACTGCCCAGCGTGTTATCACGCTGGCCGTACGATACGCGCACATCGAAATCCGGGTAGTACGCCTTGCGTGCCAGATCGGCCGATTTCTCATTGCGTGCGATCAAACTCTGTAGCGCCAGCAATTGCGGGCGTTGCGTCCAGGCTTCTTGTTGCAGTGCATCCAGCAGTAAAGGCGTTTCGTGAATTTGCAATAACACAGGCGTCGGAATATCGCCGCGCGTGCTACGCCCCAGTGCGCGGATGAGTTCGGCTTCAAATGCCGGTAGCTCGCGCTCGAGCCCCAACAGCCTGTCCAGCATTCTCGATACTTGCGTCTGCGCTTTCAGCACATCGGCCTGACTGCTTTCTCCAATCTGATAGCGCGCTTCGGCCATGTGCAGAAAGTGTTCCAACGTTTGCTTGTTTTTCTCAACCAGCTTGATCATTTCCAGCGTCAGCCCAAGATCAAAGTAGGCCGTTTTCAGATCGTGCACGACGCGGTTAACCGTTTCATGGTAGCCCTGCTCAATCGCTTCCGCGTCCTTGCTGGCGACTTCCTTGCGTAAACCGCGTTTACCGGGAAATGGCAAGCGCTGGGAAAGACCGATCATTTTCATCGTCATATCCTCGCGGTTAAACGGTGACGACGTCAAAGGCGCATTGATCACGCCCGCTTCGAGCATTGGATCATCCAGCGCTTCCGCCGGTGCGATGCGCTGCCGTGCTGCTTCGCGCTCTTGATAGGCGGCCTGAATCTCGGGATTGTTCTCCAGTGCTTCCGTAATTAAGCCGGGCAGCAACGCCGCCTGGCGACTAGTGGTTGTTGTAAGCGTTTCTGCTGCAACAGCGCGGCTCAGCATGATTGCCTCAGCTTTACCGGCTGCCGGTTCCCGTCCCTGCGCCGCAGTTGCGACGGTGGCAGCAAGCAACGCCATCACGATCACAGCAGCGCGATTCATCGCAGCCTCCTGAAGGTGTTTTGCTGTTGCTGACAAGTATTAAGAATGAATGATACGAACATGCTGGTCTCCTGGCAGGTAATCTCATCTGTTCCGCCAATCATGGGCAGACATTAACGATAATTTGCAATATCTCATGGCTTGCGCGGCATTCACGCAAGCACAAAGCTCATGCAAGAAATTGCACTTTTTACCTGACACTCAGGCAAAAAGTGCTAAAGGGAGATTACTACCGGAGGACGTTGCGGGTGTTCCGGCACAAACGAGACAAAGCCGGAATCAAATGAAGCGATGGTGGAAGTATCGGTAATTGGCATGGATACGGCAGTACCCGGAAGCACCGGTGTATGACTGTATGCATCGCAGGAAGTATCGTCGCACGGCAAGCTGGCTAATACATGTCCGGCATGCTCGCTGGTATTATCGGCTATTTGCTTATGGCAACCATCATGATGGTGATTGTCGATGGCGATCGCTGATTTGTCATGCGTAGCGGTGAAGTTTTTTTCCTGTGCACAGACTGACAAAATAGCCGCTGCAGCGCCTTGCAACGGGAGCCACAGCATGAAAAAAACCAATAACCATTTGTAGCGATGTGCTTTCATGTCTTTTATTATAAACAATTTTCAGGTTTGACCAATCAAATCCAAGAAATTACTTATTTATTTGTGCGACTGGTTGGATAGGGTCAGCTGCTGATACTGTTGCTGGTATTGCTCTGCTTTGGATTGATCCCCGGCCAGCCTGGCCGCCTGTGCTGCACGGTAAATACCATTGCGCCGGTTGGGCGTGCGTATCAAGGATGCTTCCAATTCCTTCAACGCATCACCGGATTGCTTCAATTCCAGCAGTAATTCACCGAGCAGTTCCCTAGCCGGAATGATTGCGCCTGGCGTGACATTGTCTTTTTCGGTCGAATCCTCCAAATCTGCCGAAGCACGCATGAGTTTCACCGCTTCCTCCGCTTCGCCTTCCGCATAAGCAATCCAGGCGGCTACCGCCAGGCGTTGGATCTCGATTTGACCAGCGGTGTAGTCTTTATTGTCCGCTTGATCGGCATTGCGTAAAACCTTCAGATGCCGCAAGCTGTGGTGGGCAATGTCCATGTTTCCGCTGCGCGCGGCACCTAAACCACGAGCAAAGTGCGTGATGGCTTCACACCAGCCAAATTGCTGCCAGGGAAAGTCTTTGGGATTGATATCCAGTCCGGCAGCCTCCAGCCATTCACCGCGTTCTACCGCATAGCGCGCGGGAATTGCAGCGAATGCATAGGCGACGGTGGTATTCTCCGATTGCGCTTTTTTGATGCCTTGCAGTTCGCGCAGAATTTCCCTGGCTTTTTCGGTCTCACCACTTTGCAGATACGCGTACATCATGTAATCCATGAAATGGAACTGCTGATCCGAAGTTCCGGACAATGCATTTTTCCGCGCGTGATCTTTTGCCGCATGATAGGCCGCCAGATTCGATTGCGCCGCATCCTGCCATAGCCCGAGCCGGATGAAAATATGCGAAGGCATGTGCAATGCATGCGGAACCGCCGGTGCAATGTGCGTATAAGCGCGCGCTGCACTCAATCCAAGCCCGGCCAATTCGGGGTAATCGCTGCTGTGAATGATGTAGTGCGCCACACCGGGGTGCTCCGGCTCATGTTCCAGTACCTGCTGCAATAGATGTAATGCTTTCTTCTGATTGGCGAAGGTCTTGTCCTTGGGCGATGCCGTGGAAATCAGCGCCAAAGCGTAGAACACCGCAGCCTCTCGGTCATCTGGATTGTGTTTCAGGACTTGTTCCATCGCTTTCTGATACATGAGCTTTCTGGTAGTGAGGTCCACTTTTTCATCTTCGGGATACAAAAAACTTACGGCTTCAAGGTAAGCTTTCTCACGGTCAGTCTTGATTGCCAGCTTTTTTGCCTGCTGCAACGCTTCGCGCCCCGTTTGCAGTTCTGCCGCAGTCGGCGCTGTAGCCCATAACTGGTAATACAGGCTCATCGCAACGCCCCAATAACCCATCGCGCAAGCCGGATCGGTAACGGTCACTTGGCGGAATTTCTTTCCGGCTTCGTCGTACCAAAAGGAATGCAACATCGCGACGGCTTGATTGAACTGTGCTTGCGCGGCAGGCGTGCAGGAAACCGGGAAGGTCACTTTTCCCAGATTTTTCTCATCGAATGCACCAGCATGATGATCCCCATCCGCTCGCAACACCCCGGCGGACATCATGGCAGCGATCAGAAGAACCCATCCCCATTTTTTCATATCAATTCTCCAGTATTGGTAAGACTTCACCGGAATGAACGATCTGCATTCTTCCCGATAGCGCCAAGTAATCCAGGATTAAAAGAACAACTTGTTGCACCATGAAAATCACTTAGTTACAATAATCGCAACATTGTTGCATCTATTTGAGTATGCTTAATCAGTTTCATCATACCGCAGAAGACATGATCCGGCACAACGGCGGACGGGCAACCTTGGGCAGAACCGGAATTCTGGCCATTTTGCTGGCTGAGCAGCAGGCCACTACGCACCGCGAAATTGAACAACGCCTGCCACAAGCGCTGCAATTGGACCGGGTGACTTTATATCGCGCGCTAGAGTGGCTGGTCGAGAAAAATTTGATCCATAAAGTAACCAGCGACGACCGGGCGTGGCGTTATCACGCCAACCGTGAGCTGCATTCACATCAACATGCGCACTTCAAATGTACAGGCTGTGCGCAAGTGATTTGCCTGGATAAATTACCGGTAGAAACAAACTGGCCGCTACCAGCCGGTTATCGGTTCCAGGAAATTGAATTGACAGTCAAAGGCCTTTGCGCTAACTGCTGTTGACTATGCTACGCAAAAGCTTATTTCTATTTTTGACGCTGGCTTTGTTGTCTGTGCCAGTCTTCTTGCTGGCGCATGCTTTCACGCATTATGCACAAACCGATGTGCTTGATGCCGCCGGAAGCGAAGCTGATGCCAGTGTTGATCTTGACGAAATTTGCTTCGATTGCGTCGCACTCACTGCATTAAACTTCATTCTGATCGCTTCGGGCTTGCTTCTGCGCAATCCGGCAAATCATCGCCGGTTGCCATTATGGGCCATGGGGCGTCATTCCAATCGCACCACACTTCCTTACTGCTCGCGCGCGCCACCATTCCAGCTGTTCTGATTCCTCAGGTTGTTAATCCAGGCTTGACTTAATCATCAGCAATCGGTCGATTGCTTTGATGTGCATTGCTTGCCTGCGATTGATCAGTTCCATTGGAGCAACTCAGTTGCACGGCAAATACCCATCAGGGTTAGGAAAGTTGTATGGATTATTCTGATCATGAATCAAATAACGCGCGATGGCAGCGTAAAAGCTTGCTGTCGAAACCGGCAACCATCGCGCTGTTTATATTTTTGCTGCACCCGCTGCATAGTCACGGGCAAACCACCGGCAAAAACGTCGAGTTGCCCGGCGTGATGATTACTGCGCCTGTTTCCAGCTCGGCCGAATCGGCTGGATTCAAACCGGATACGGTCGTATCAGGAGATCGTCTGCGCCGGAAAAGGGAAACCAATCTGGGCGATACGTTATCGCATGAACTGGGCGTCAGTTCCAGCAGTTTCGGTCCTGGCGCTGGCCGCCCGATTATTCGCGGCCAGGATGGGCCGCGCGTGCAGGTGCTGGAAAATGGCATTGGCACCGGCGATATCTCAACCATCAGCCCGGATCACGCCGTCGCGACCGAAACCTTAAATGCTTCACGCATCGAGATACTGCGAGGACCTTCGACATTGATGTATGGCAGCGGTATTTCCGGTGGCGTGGTGAACGTGATCAACGACCGCATACCCGATCGCTTATTCAAAACACCGCAAGCGAACTTTGAAGGGCGCTTCAATTCCGCGCTGGAAGAACGCAATGGCGCTCTCATGGCGTCCGGCAGTTTGGGCAGAATGTCCTGGAATCTTGAAGGCGTGAAAAGAAAAACCAGTGATGTGCATATCCCAGGACTGGCGAATCCCAATGATCCGGACAGCGGCACCGGCTTGATCAGAAACAGCGCGATCGATTCCAGCAATTTATCGGTAGGCAGTTCGTACGTCGGCGAACGTGGTTTTGTGGGAATGTCGGTTTCAAGATTGGAAAATTTTTACGGCATTCCCGGCCCGGAAGGCGCGAAAATCGATATGGGGCAGACCCGCTACGGTCTGGCCGGTGATCTGGATAATCCGTTAAAGGGATTCCGGCAGCTCAAAATGCGCTTCAATTACAACGATTATCAGCACAAAGAGCTCGAACAAAGCGGCGCGGTTGGGAGCCGTTTCAGTAATAATGAGCTGGAAGGTCGCGCCGAATTGGCTCACAAACCGATCGCCCAATGGCAAGGCATCATGGGCATTCAATTACAAAACCGCAATTTTTCCGCAAAAGGCGAGGAAGCATTCGTGCCATCCAGTCTATCGCAATCGGCCAGCGCGTTTATGCTGGAAAAACGCAATTGGCAACGCTGGCAGTTTGAAGCCGGTGGACGCCTTGAACATACCCTGCATAACCCGCAAGCAACATCGTTGCAAACACGCGACTTTAATTTGTACAGCATTTCCGCGGGAAGCGCTTGGCAATTCAGGGATGGTTATCAACTCAATCTGACGGCCACACGCGGACAACGCGCGCCGAATACTGTCGCGCTGTATGCCAATGGTATCCATGTGGCCACCAACACTTTTGAGCAAGGAGAGCAAAACCTGCACAAAGAAACCTCCAATAACTTCGACATCGCGCTGCAAAAAACCAGCGGCATGGTTACAGGCAAAGTGAATTTGTTCTATAACCATGTCAACAATTATATTTTTCAGCGCAGCCGTGACAGCAATGACGACGGGTTAGCGGATAGAATCAACGATGAGGGCTTGCTGGATAATCACGGCGCTTATCTGGCCCAGGATTACACGCAAACCCGGGCGAAATTCTATGGTCTGGAAGCCGAAGCCATCGTTGCAGTAGTACCGGATACGTTGAATTTGCGGTTATTCACCGATATGGTTTATGGCAGATTGAAAAATAACGGCAACATCCCGCGCATAACGCCACAACGCTTCGGCTTTGATCTGGATTTCAAGAAAAATGCCTGGCAAGCCAATTTCAACCTTACCCGTGTCACTCAACAGGATCGCGTCGCCGTATTGGAAAGCGAAACCCCAGGTTATACCCTGATGAACGCCGAAATGAGCTATCACATGAAACTAACCAAGTCGGTCAACTA
Source organism: Proteobacteria bacterium ST_bin16 (assembly GCA_002083595.1). GTDB lineage: Bacteria > Pseudomonadota > Gammaproteobacteria > Burkholderiales > Nitrosomonadaceae > Nitrosomonas. The sequence continues at coordinate 27,844 of MSXT01000010.1, forward strand.
TACGCTTTTTCTGCAAGGCCGGAATTTGCTCGATAGCGATATGCGCGTTCATACTTCCTTCTTGAAGGATGTCGCTCCGCTGCCGGGACGAGCCATTGTCGCAGGGATTAGAGGCGCTTTCTGAAAAAAGCAGTATCGTGGCGTAAGCCAGGATGCTTGCAAAATAACCGCTTAATGCTACTCTGCATGAGCAGTCGTTCCTGATATCTTCTTCATTCAGTTAAAACAACGATGACCAGATGGCTTAAATACTTTTTTTTGGGCATTTTTACCGGTTTGCTCGGTGTAATCATTTATTTATCACCGGCTGGCTTATGGTTGGAGGAACGATTCGGCTTGAGTGCATTGTTTCAGTTACGCGGGACAATCAAGGCGCCCGATGAGGTGGTCGTCGTTGCGCTTGATCAACAATCCGCCGCGCAGCTGAAACTTCACGTTAAGCCGCGCTTGTGGCCGCGCAGTATACATGCGCGTTTAATTGACCGGCTGGCGGCAGCGGGTGCCAACGCAATCATTTTCGATCTTATTTTTGATACCCCCAGCGACATACCGGAACAGGATGAGGAACTGGCCAATGCCATTAAAAGAGCAGGCAATGTCCTATTGGTAGAGCGGCTGGATTATCAGGATTCGGCATTGCTGAATCAACTCGATGGCGTTACCTATCAAGCATTTATTCAAGAAGGCGCTACTCAGCTCTTGCCAATCATCGGGGAAGCTGCAAAAGCCCGGGCGCCTTTCACATTGCCGAAGGCGGAACGAGTTCATCATTACTGGACTTTCAAATCGCATGCCGGCGATATTGCTACGGTGCCGGTTGTGGTATTACAACTCTATGCAGCGGCGTTGTACGAAGACTTTGCCCGGCTACTCAGCTCAGCAGAACCGGAGCTTGCCCCGCAATTACCCGCTCGCATCAACGAAGAAACGGATATTGAGGATCTGATCCTGACACTGCGCAATCTATTCGCAGGCAATCCGCGGCTGGCTATTCAAATGAAAGAAGGTTTGGATCGCAATCGCCATTTAAAACCGGAAGAGAAGAAACTGCTGAGATCGTTGCTCGACCTGTACGCTGGCGATCAAACCCGTTACTTGAATTTCTACGGCCCGCCACGCAGCATAAAGACCATTTCGTATGATCAAGCACTGAAATTAGAAAAGGGCGCGTTAAAAAATAAAGTCGTTTTCGTTGGATTTTCCGGTGCTACTCAGTCCGAGCAAGAAATCGTCCGGGACGATTATCCCACGGTATTTTCCAATCCGGATGGGCTTTACATCAGCGGCGTCGAGATTGCCGCCACGGCTTTCGCCAATTTGCTCGAAAACAAGCCGGTCAGACCTTTGTCTTTAGCCGGTAATTTAAGTATTTTATTCCTGTTGGGTTTTGCCATCGGCATGGCAAACCAAATCCTGTCGACGCGCAAAACCATCGCTCTGAGTTTCTCTGTCATTCTTGTTTATACTTTCATTGCATATTCATTCTTTAAACATACCCTGATATGGCTCCCAGTCATTATTCCAGCCTTATTAGTGTTAGTTGCGCTTATGCTGGCCTGGGTGCTAAAAATTCTTAAGCTCGAGGGCTTTATTGGCAAATCCGGCCCGGCTCGAGAACTTGATCAAATCATTGAAGGGCAGGCGGGGAAATTCGCGGGTGCATGCCTAACGACCGATATCGCGGGTTACACGACTCTGTCCGAAACAATGAGTCCCTCTGATCTTGAGAAATTGATGACTGGCTATCGTGTTGTGTTAAGAAGTGCGATAGATCAACACCATGGCAGGGTTATGGATACCACAGGCGACTCATCCCTCTCCGTATGGATTAAAAACCCGGAAAATCCAGTCGCACAAAAATTTTTCAATTGGATCAAGAAGCCTTCAGATTCCACAGAAAAGCTAAATGTATGCAAAGCAGCGCTTGATCTCAGCGCTGCAATCGAACGTTTCAACAAATTACACAACCCGCCGCTGCCAACCCGAATCGGCTTGCATTTTGGTGACATGTCTCTGAATAAAAGCGACGGTACATATCGCGTCACTGGCGATGTCGTCAACACAGCAAACAGGATTCAAAATACTAATAAAATTTTAAAAACGCGAATTCTACTATCGAGCGATGTAATCGAAGAATTGGACGATTTTCTTGTCCGCCCTCTGGGAAGCTTTCAATTACCGGGGAGAACTCAATCCGTTGAGCTTTTTGAGCTGATTGCCTACCGGCAATCAGCCAGCAAGCAACAGCTATGGCTATGCGAAATCTTTGCAAAAGCTTTAAATGCTTATCAACTGAAACAATGGACCGAAGCCAGTCAGTATTTTTACGTTATTCTGAGAGAATTCCCTTCCGACGGCCCGACCCATCACTTTCTGTCGTTGTGTTCCAAATATCAAAACGAGTCCTCCCCGTAACCTCTTTGGTTATCCTAAAAATAGACAGCGAGTAATTCATAGTAGCTGCTCAAAGAAATAAAATCATTGTGTTTTAAGAGCTCTTCTGTGAGAAAAGTCACAGACAGAAATATGCCTCTTTGATTAGAATCATTTACCTTATTGGTTATAAGGCCATCGATTCAGTATAATGAGAAAATGCATAACAAGTCTTCAATATCTTGTTATTTCTGATACAGAATTGCAAATCAATGCTCAACAATTGAGCTGATAGCGAAAGATCGATAATGAAAATATGTTGGGCAGTCGCAATCTACTCACATCAGAGAAAATTCTCAGCGCTGATACTCACTATTTTTACAGTGACCTGCTGGATGACGTATATCACCCAGGCGCATGCAGCGCCAACGTGCAAGCCGGAAGTAGCGCGAGTGGTATCGATGCAGGGCACGATTGAAATACGCCGGACTCAAGAAAATGTCTGGCAACCAGCAGGAATGGAAGTAGCGCTCTGCGCCGGAGATATGATTCGCGCCCGGTCGCAAAGCCGAGCGGCGCTGCGTTTAAGCAATAACAGCATGCTGCGGCTTGATCAAAAAACCAGCATCACATTTCCAGCAGTTCAAGAAGAAAGAGGCACCTCCCTGCTGGACTTATTCGAAGGTGCGATCCACATCATTACGCGCACGCCTCAGCCCTTTAAAATAAGAACCCCCTTTGTCAATGCCAGTGTGGAAGGCACAGAATTCGTTGTGGGTCTTAGGGAAGACAATACAGAAGTTGTCTTGTATGAAGGCAAAGTATCGGTCAGCAATGAGCTGGGAAGCTTATTGCTTCATGATCATGAAGCAGCTGTCACATACAAAGGACAAGCACCACGTAAAGAAATCATCATCCGGCCGGCGGATGCCGTGCAGTGGGCATTGTATTATCCCGTCATCCTGGATTATTGGCAGGGTAGTGAAGACGGTTCCAGTACTTTGGTCCGTCAAGCAAGCCATTTGTTGACTGTCGGACAGGCTGATGAAGCCAAGGAAATCATCCAGCAAGTCCTGCAACTAGAACTTAACAATAGTAACGCACATGCGCTGCTGGCCATCATTGCCCTGGTTCAGAATGAAAAAGACCCCGCACTGGAGCTCGCGAGCAAGGCGGTCACGCTCGACCCAGGATCGGCTGCAGGATATTTAGCGCTTTCTTATGCACAGCAAGCACATTTTGAGATTGATACGGCACTGGAGAGTGTGCAAAAAGCACTGGCATCCGATGCTCAGAACGCACTGATCTGGGCACGACTAGCTGAATTGCAGATGTCCGTGGGTTACCTGGAACGCGCATTGGATGCCGCAAAACTTGCCGTAAGTTTAAATCCCGGTCTGGCGAAAACGCAAACGGTATTAGGTTTTGCGCATCTGCTGCAAATCGACACCCAAACCGCGAAAGATATTTTCCACCGAGCCATTGCATTGGATCAGGCCGACCCCATGCCGCGGCTTGGATTGGGGCTTGCCCTGATCCGCGAGGGAGAACTGGAAGCAGGCCGGATAGAATTGGAGATTGCCGCCAGTTTGGATCCAGCGAACTCGCTGATCCGCAGTTACCTGGGTAAAGCTTATTTTGAGGAAAAACGCTATCTGCTTGCCAGTACGCAATTTGATCTCGCCAAGAAACGCGATCCCAAGGATCCAACACCGTGGTTCTATGATGCGATTCAAAAACAAACGCAGAATCGCCCGGTAGAGGCATTAATAGACATCCAAAAATCGATTGAACTGAACAATAACCGCGCAGTATACCGTTCCAAATTTCTGCTGGATCGCGATGAAGCGGCTCGCGGCTCCAGCTTGGCACGTATATTTGAGAATTTAGGATTCGAGCGGCGTGCACTCATGGAAACGGCAAAGTCGCTGAGCTTCGATCCATCCAATCACTCGGCACACCGGTTTCTTTCCGATACTTACGCCAACATCCCTCGACATGAAGCAGCTCGCGTCAGCGAGTTGTTGCAGGCACAGCTTTTACAACCAGTTAATGTCAATCCAGTGCAGCCGCACATGGCCGTAGCAGACTTGAATATCATTACCAACACCGGCCCATCTTCACCGGGATTCAATGAGTTTGCGCCATTAATGGAGCGCAGCAAACCGCAATTGGTAACTTCAGGTGTAGTTGGCAGTAACGGTACGATAGGTGATGAAATCGTCTTTTCCAGATTCAATGAACGCACATCAATCAGCCTGGGGCAGTTTCATTATGAAAGCAAGGGCTTTCGTAGCAATAATGATCAAAACCATGATGTATTGAATGCATTTGTGCAGCACGCGGTGACATCCAAATTGAATTTGCAGGCCGAGGTTCGGACTCGCTCCACGCATCACGGTAATCTGTTGCTGGATTTTGATCTTGATACGAACAATCCTCGAGCTCCTCAGAATAGATTTCGTAGAAATATTGACCAAAATACCGTACGAATTGGTGCTAAGTATGATTTAACAGTTAATCAAAATATTTTATTATCCGGACTATATGCTGATAGGGAAAGTAAGAATATAGACCCTGTTGTCAATACCTTCAGCAATTCCGAAATATCAGCCAAGAATGAAGGCTATCAAACCGAAATTCAGTATCAACTACGTAACTCTAATTTTAGTATCATAGCTGGTAGCGGAAACTATGATATTAATGTGAACCGAAGTTTGTTAACTAGAAATCTGATAATTAATCAGATTTCCAATCCTAAAAAACAAAGTTTTGATATAGATAAAACAAATGGGTATCTATATTCAAATCTAAATTTTGGTTCAAATCTGAATGCTACTTTAGGCTTTAGCTATGATACTTATAAAGAAAAAGGATTAGAAATTGATCGATTCAATCCAAAAGCAGGTCTACAATGGAATATTGTTAGTAGTTTAAGGTTACGCTTGGCTTTTATTGAAGCTGTTAAAGCTCCTTTAACAACCAACCAAACCATTGAACCAACTCAGGTTTCTGGTTTTAATCAATTATATGATGATATCAATGGTACTCAATCGCGCCGAATCGGTATAGGGCTGGACGGGCATTACAAAGAAAAAGTTTTCAGTGGTTTTGAAATCTCGGGCCGGGATTTACGAGTTCCTTCGTTTTCAACTGACAATGTTTCTATTGATGATCAAAAAGAAAAAATTTATCGTGCATACTTATATGGCGTACCTGGTAACAGATGGTCAGTAAAAAGTGAAATTCAGTTTGAACAATTTTCTCGTGATGAAACAGCATTAGGGCCTCACAAAATAGATACGCTGAGCATACCTATCAACCTCAATTATTTTAATTTTCACGGATTGTTTTTTAGCCTAACCGGTACTTTTGTACGACAAGAAATAGATCGTAAAGAAATCTCAAATGAAAGAAATCAAAAATTTTTTCTTGTCGATGCGTCGCTTGGCTACAGACTCCCAAATCGCAGGGGGATAATTAGTTTGGATGCTAAAAATATTCTTGATCAATCTTTTTTATTTCGAAACATTCACTTTCAAACTGCAGAACCTATAAATCCGATATATTTGCCGACAAGAACAATTTTCACACGTTTAACCTTAAATTTTTAATAGGAGAATCAAAATGTACAAAACCAGAAAATCGTTATTATCTTTAACCGCTCTGTCCGTAGCGATGCTACTTTCCGGTTGTCAAGCAGTAGAATTCCATAACGCGCGTTTTGGCGATATGACTGCCCCCAGCAAAAATTCTTTACCCCCCGGGATTGCAAAACAGTTAGAACAAATAGGAGGGGATGATGTTGGTTTCGTTGCTTTACACGATGTTAAAACAGGTAATGTAAGGCTTTTACTGCGCGAAGATGAGGGATATAAAATAATAACTGGAAGGGAGAAAGATGAGATATTATCAAAAACTAAAACAGAGGAAAAAAAATCAATAATCATCATAGAGACTTTCAGAGTAAATCCGAAGTGCCAGCTGATCACTGTTGATGGTTCATCTATTCTTATGTGTAACCACATTAAATAAAAACGACTTTTAACTTATAATTTTTAAGTTGCTTCATAGGCATGTTGAGTGCTGATGATGTGTGATTGCCGAGGCTGATGTCCATTTAATGTATTACTGGGGCAAATCCTAAATAGCTATGGTCAAATAGTCCAACAACAAAATCATCTTGCATATAGTGATTATGAAGATAGACAGCTTCATCAACGATCTTGTTTACTAAACTTTCTTCGGTCCATATAGGATCAGTAACAGGGTCATTTAGAGCATCTAAAAGTATTGTCTGAAAATCCACAGGATTCCCGTTTTTCGGAAATCCGTTGATTTGACTGAGTTCTGTACTATCCAAACGAGAAAACATCCTTATTAATGTGCCATAAAAAATGGATTCTATATTTTCATTCGTTGCAGCTATATCGCCTAATTGCGATATGCCCAATTCATCTTCATCATAGATTCCATCTTCGGATTGAAAATCATACCTGGCTGTGAATGGAAAATTATATGCTGCAGGAAGATCTATCAAAGGCTGAACTTTCGCTTTGAGTGATGCATTTGATAAAGCCCCAGTATTATCATTAAACCCAACCAAAGTTTCAATTGAGCCTATATCTGTATTAAAAAGGATACTGGTATGGTCCAATCTTTCCGGGACAAGATCAGCATTTTTAAAATAGTCATTAATTACACTGCTTGAAACACCAGTTATTTCATGTAACATCGCGTTTGTTACACCGTGCTGTCGTGCTGCTGCAAAAATTATTTCTGGTTGATCGATATTAGCCAAAATAAAATCTGAAGCTTGCCCTACTGTTACCCCTGATTTAGCCAAATGTTTTTCTGCTGAGATAAATTGCTGTGTTGACATGTTAACTCCTTATTACTTAGGCTCTAGACTAGCAGAGAGATTAATAAAATCTGATGAGTTGCCATAGTTCACTGGCAAGCTCATCAGGATGTTTTTTCCAGCACCATTCTGATTCTTTCAAATGCAGCTCAAAGTTAACTGACACGCCGTTAAACTTTGCCAATCTTCGCTTGGTAAAACTCCAAAACGATTCAATTCCGTTAATGTGGCAATGTCCATCCCGAGCAAATTCATTGTCACCATGCGATACTCGAAAATGCTTGGAGTATCCCACATCTGCCAAACCATTATAACCACGCCAGCCATCACTATAAATGACACTTTCAATGGACACTTTACCCAGTATCACCGCTTGTAAAGTCAGACGCTTACAGTCCGGTACTATTTCGGTGTATACCCTGCCATCTCGCTCAAACACTCCGAATACAGGTTGTTTTAATGTACCGCGACCGCGTTTGAGTTTGCCGTGATAACCACGATGCCGTTTCGCACCAAAATAGCTTTCATCTACTTCCACTCTACCTGACAGCTTGTCTTTCAGGGCAGTCTGAGGCGGTATATTACTTGCCTGAATATGCCATACCAACGATTAATCGTGTTACGATTTTTACTCAATAGCAGCGCTGTTTTGCTGGCTGGTATATCAATGCTAAAGCATTGAATTATTTTTCTGACAGAATAATCACTTAATTTACTATTTCTTAACATCTTTCTAGACTAACAGATTGTCTCTGATAGTCTAGAGCCTAAGCTATTACAATACCGCTTCAGCGGCTCACAAACAATCCTTTTGAGGGACTCCAGCTTATAAGCCTCCGGCTTTGCCGGAGGTAATTTAACTGCAGTTATTACTTGAATCCACCCAGTTTAATTGTCGCAACTCTTGGGAATTTGCACGGTACCTTGCGCGCTGTAACTTGAAATGCTGCCAAATGGTTCTCCTTTAGAATTCATCGCGAGAACTATACGAGTATGTGTATCGGTTATATGCCCTGTAGCGCAGGCAAATGGTCCGGTTCCTCCTTTAATTTCAACCGTAGCACTGGGCTGAAATGCGCAGCCTTCTTTTATGCTGCCATCTTCGTTGAAGCACCTAAGGCTCATACACAAATCTACTTTAGTACCTTTAGTAAAAATCTGATCACCACTTTTCGCCAATTGAACAACCCCTCTGGCTTTTACAAGGTCGAGTCGAATACCCTGATCATTCTGAGGTGTAATGCAATTTTCCGGTACACCATTTTCCAGTTTTACTCTGACTTCTGCGAGTACGTTGACTATGGCTTCGCCTATCTGTTTGCTTTTGCCTCGTATATTCATGTGATTTGTAAGTCCATCTTCTCGGCTTTGAATGGAGCTGTGTATAAAATAGCCGCTGCCAGTCATGGTAAAGTCGATTTTATCTTCCTCGTTTTTTGAATTTGAATCTTGAGAAGCAACTGCAAAATGTGCGTAACTTAAAATAATTGCCAAAGTGACCCAAGAAAGATTTTTCATCTTAAAAAGCTCCTATAAGAAATATAAAAATGATGATGTGCAGCAATCAATTCCATTAGAAATGGATCAGATTCCAGCAGGTCGTCAAAAAAACATCCTCGCGGTAACCAGTGATGCAAGGCAAAACAGCCGAGAAAAGCATCATGTTGCTAAGTTAATCTGTTCTAACACCGCAAATAGCTCTTCATCCGCCTGCTAGGCACATCAGCAGAATAGTGTCTTGGGAGATAATCTTCAGTGAGAAAAATCACATTAACATTGAAAATATTACTTAATTATCAATGATTTGATTAATTAAATCGATGCAACAGCCGGAAAACTTTAAATAAGTGCGATAGGGGTTCAAATTGTCAACGAGCGCCCGGCAACGGCCTCATCCGTCACCAGGCTTTCTGAAAATTCACCGTCAAGTTACCTGCCATGCTGCAGAAAAAACATAGCGCTCGTCAAAACCCACGCGCCCCATCAGCTCTAGATCAGAAATGAATGACTTAGGATTCTGAGTTGCTGGAATGAATGCACTGAATGTCCCGCTAGACCATTCCATCGCAATTACAATCTCGTTCAAATTAGCGAGATATTGGCATGTAGCATAAAAGCATTTGATGGCACTCTCTTTTGCCGAGAAAATTGCATAAGCATATAAATCTGCTAAGTCTGAAGGAATGCTTAAAAATGAGGCCACTTCATCATCGTGGAAAAGAACCGATAAAACCGCGGAAGGAAATATTTCCCGTTTTTGCAGATCCAGGCCGACGCCCTGGATATTTGTTTTGCGAGCGACAACGGCGGCAGCGGCATCGCCACTATGACTGATGCTGCCGGTTATCCCCTCCGGCCAAATGGGTGCGCCATATTCATCGCGCAATATTGGAAAAGCGTAATAGCCTATTTTCTCCAATGCCTGATGCGCGCAATAACGGCCTTTACAGAAATCCGTTAGCTGGCTGAAGCCTTGTTTCATCATCAGCGCTTTTTCTTCCGCATAAAGCACATCGGTATTTTTTACTTCAATACAGGAGGAGAAAAAACTAAATGATGTGCCAGAAAAAATTGCATCCAATGACGCATAGACTGGCGCTGTACCGCAAATTTTGCCTGCCACTTCCTGCCCCTAGAAGTGCCGTACAACTCTGAGTTGAATATAATCATCATTACGCATCCCCGTTAAAATCTCCTTGGGAGGCGCAAATGGATTTTTTGTTGCGGATATATTGGCGAAAAATCGCGATTCGAGCTCAATCTTCCACTTCTCACCCAACCGGCGGCTCGCATTAAACCCCAGTATGGTGGCTTGTGTGTTTAGATCAACCGTATTGGTAAAGAGAAACTCGGTATTCTGCGGATCGTTAAAAACAACACGTATTCCGGAGAAAATATCGTTATTAAATGGAGTTGGCGGTGCAAACGAACTCCGTCCGTCATACAGATACTCCAGCAAAAAACCGACATCCTTGCTCCCGCCGAAAACACCGTATTTCGTGTATTCAAATCCCACCACCGCTGCGGCAAACCGGTCTCCCTGTCCTGACCGGGTAATCGCTTCCGCTTTCCAGATCCAATTACCCAATACACCTTGAATATCGAGGCTGGTTTGATGGATCAAGTCATAAACTGGAACCAACCCGGTCGGCGGATGCGTAAACCCCTGTCCGAATGAAGGGACCAATCTCGGCTCACGGCCCACGCCCCAGAAATGCGCTACGCCGATATCCCAGTCACCAAAAGTTTTGCTCCATCGGCCTGCGAAACTGGGTTGCCAATGACTAAATCCATCCAATTTACCTTCGCTATTCCGGACAGGAGGATCAAATAAAAAACGACCATTGGAAGATGGAAAGGTCCGTTCACGGAAATACGGCAGGTAAAATAGGCTGAAATGACCATAGTCAGTGGGCAAGTTGAGATTCATCATCGGTTGACCGAGCTTCTCTTCACCACTGAACTTTTCAATCAAGTCGGATTGATTGATGATATCGACGAGTTGCCTGGATTCGGTTGTACCCCAGAAAACCTTGCCTACCCCCACGAGCAGATCCCAGTTCTTTTGCATATGCAGCCAGCTGAACTCGCGGATATCCCAATGCGAACGGTGTTTATCCAGGCTATCGTAGCGTGCAAAGGGAATAACTGTTAAGCGGTTATTGCCCGAGCCCCAGTCATGGCGGAATTCGGGCTGTATCATCACCGAAGGGTAAGCCACACCGTCTTTCTGCTGTGCAAAGATTGGCGGCTCGGTGAAGAATCGGGTATCTACGGCTGCTTTTCCTGAAAAATCGGCAGCATGTGCAAAAGTTGCTAACGCTATGGTCCAGAATAAAAATAGAATATATCGCGCAACTTTTGCAGTCATGCTGTTATCTCACGTTTTTAAGCGCGTTTTCAGTGAAGTCTCTATCACTAAAGTTATTTTTAAAACGATAATTCTTGCGCAATAGTTCGGTACTTTTACCGTTCTGCACATTGTCCATTTGTAATTTGGACGCGCGCCAATAGCGATCCAAGTATTGATTATAGTCGCTGAATGTCAGTGTTTTCAGCAATGTGCCCTTTCTGTCATAAAACTCGATCTTACGCGGCTGATACATCTTTTTATCCAGCCATTCGATCTGCTTCGTATAGCCCGAGTATTCATAAACCGGGTAATTCTCAATCACGAAACAATCGTTGCCATCGATTTCTTCATCACGAAGATAACGATAGCGGTATTTATCCAACTCCCACGACGAGATATCTTCAAAAGCGAACTCACTGCCAACAAAGGGGCCTGATTTATTGACTGTAGCAACCCGTTTCACGCGTTTCAGCGACGGCAGATAAATCCATTGGTCATCCGGTTTGGTACCGTGAGAAAAGGTTAATACAGCAGTACCTTTCACATCAGCGGGAGAATGGAAGATACCCATTTCCTTATCGCCATCGTCTGCAACTTCTAACGTCTTCACCACAAACTCGCGTGTGCTGACTTCACCTTGCGCATTCTTCAAGGTCATGACCGCATCGTGCATGCTATCAACATAACCATTATCGCGCCGGTTTGCCTCCGCTTGGATCGCATACCCTTTTTCTTCATCCGTTTGTGCCAGGGCAGGCAAAGCCGCCATCAACAGAACACCGCATACTAAGCTTTTAAGTTTCATTTCTGTACTCCTGTGTAATAAGTGAATGAATTATTCAAACTGCTTTTTTCTCGACTAACGAACTTGCTTTGGCTGATTTTCTAAAACCTTCTATAAACAACAGAATAGGAGGAAGCAATATGAAATCCGCCAGTAATCCCACGGCAAATATCAGCGTTGTTAACATTCCCATTTCCTGGTTGATCTTAAAACTGGAGATAGCAAATATGGCAAAACCGAGAATTAAGATAAAGGATGTTACCCACAGTGCATTGCCTATCTGTGAGAACGCATATTCCACCGCAGCCTCGGGCAGTAGCCCTTTGTGATTACGCGCATACTGATATTGCGTCAGAAAATGCACTGTATCGTCCACCAGAATACCGAGCGTCATGGCGACAACGACCGAAGAAGCCATGCCAATTTGTCCCACCAGCATTCCCCACACACCGAACACCATGATCGATGGAATCACGTTAGGGATAAGGCTCAATAAACCCAGGGTCGCAGAGCGCAGCACGGCAATCAGGGTCAGTGCAATGATACCCGCAGCCAGCAACAAACCATTGATCATGCTAGCGATATTACGTTGCCCGATGTGCGCAAACAACAACGTGATGCCTGTTCCTTCATGCCTTGCAAAATTAGGCGCATTGACCTTAAGCCATGCTTGCGCGCGCGCCTCCAAGTCCAACACTTGCTGGCTCGATATGCTGTGCAATGTTACCGACACCCGCGTCGCCGATTTGTTGACATTGATGCGATCGTTCAGATCCAAACCGTACGGCAGCGACATCTCATACAACAACAAAAACTGCGCGCTCATTTCAGCGGTTTCCGGGAGACGATACCAAGCCGGGTCGTCGCTATGCATATTCTGATTCAAGCGTTTGAAAATGTCGGTAATCGCAAAGACATGCGTGACCTCCGGTTGCTGACGATACCACTGCACGAATGCATCGACGCGCTGCAAAAAATCCGGATCGCTGATTCTATCGCCATTATTTTTTTCCAATGAATAATCAATACGGTAGATTCCAGTAAGATGATCCGATGTGTAATCCGTATCGCGCCGGAATTCAACCGAAGGATCAAAATACTTCACATATTCATCATCCAGCGCATTTAACCGGATGCCGGTGGCCAGAACGGTAACGGCGGCTATCATGCCGATTAGGCAGTAATGGCGGTACTCGATCACGAAATGCGCGAATTTCTTCCATCCTTCGTTACTCCCCCATCTCGGGCGCCCATTGGCGGGAAAAATTGCCATCAGAGCCGGCTGCAACACCATCGATAAGAAGAAAGTAATCACCATCCCCATTGCCGTAATATTTCCCAAATCACGAAATGGCGGTGATTCACTGGAGTTCATCGTGAGAAAACCGATGACCGTCGTAAAATTACAAAACACAATGGCTTTAAAGTTCTTGGCAACGCTATTTCCAATCGCCTCGCGCGGATTCACGCCATCATTCACCGATTTGTAAAAACTCGTCAATAAATGAACAGAATTGGCTACCACTAGGGTCAACAGAATGGTCGGCGCAGGAATACTCGAAGGGGAAAGTGCAATACCCAGCCACCCTGTCATGCCGACTGTGGCAATGACAGCGAGCGTCATCATGATGAGAACAGTGACCATACCCCAAACCGATCGCAGGAAGAACCACAAAGCAACAGCGATAATAGTCAGCATGGCGGGCGTCAGGGTGCGCATATCCAATTCGGAAGATTCCGCGAATGCTGTATCCATGAGAATGGAACCGGTAATCCGCACATCCAGATCGGGATGTGCAGCCCGCAGTGAATCAGCCAATTTCCGGACGTAGCGGGTCACTTCAACCGTTTCCGAATCCTGATTAATACCTGGCCGCAGGATCACCACATTGAAACCCATGACTTTGGCATTCGGAGAGACCAAGCGGTTAACCAGCAAAGGCTCTTGCAGGGCGTACAATTTAATCCGCGTCAGATCTTCGGGCGTCAGTTGCGTGATATCCCCGACCAAATCTTCCACCGTCACTTCGTCACCGTTCGCATGGCTATACTGAAAATTGACCAGCGAATCGACACGCGTTGAATACGGCGTTTGCCAGAGATCCTGCGTTAACTGTTGCGCAGTCGCGAGAATTTCCGGTGAAAATACATCCCCTTTGACTGGCGTTAATACCAGCAATACGTTGTCATCCCGCGTATAGGTTTTTTGCAGATTTTCCAGCGCGGTCAGTTGCGGGTTATCGTCACTGAAGAACATCCGGTAATCCGACTTGAATTGTAGATCCTTGATGCCGTATCCAGCCATGGCGACTAATACGGCCATTAGAATCAGGATGTACCACCGCGCGTTTACAACCCATCCGGTGTATCGATGAATCATTGTCTTATCCTCTCTATAATTGAAGCAATGGGTTTAGAAATCAGGAAATGTGGAGCCACAGCAAAGCTTAGTTCGCTTTCAATGTCCGCATCGCGGCTGCCAAGGTATCCACGGTGTAAATCACTTCCTCTTCGGTCAGGTTGCAGGTAATGAAAAACCGTAATCTCGCAGCCGATTCCGCCACGGCCGGATAAAGAATGGGATGCACGTAGATACCCCGGTCGGATAAATACTGCCCCAGTTTCAAACACAGTACCGAGTTACCCGTAATGATCGGGATAACCCCGGTTCCGGAAGCATCACCGGTATCCAGTTGATTCGCGCTGGCACGTTCAATGAACAATGCCGAGTTTGCTCTGAGCCGAGCCGCGCGCTCCGGTTCACGCTGCATAATCTTTGCAGCGGCAAGTGCTGCCGCCGTATTGGCCGGGGAAATTCCCACGCTGAAGAGAATGGCACCGGCGGCGTTGTATTTGATATTGTCAATCAGTGCCTTGGTGCCGCAAATATAACCACCGCAACTGGCGAATGATTTACTCAAAGTACCCATCCAAATATCCACTTCAGAACCCTTGATACCAAAGTGATCATGCGAGCCGTAACCGCGCGGGCCGATCACACCGGCTGCATGCGCTTCGTCCACCATCAACAAGCATTGATGCTGTTTCTTGATTTCGATAAAACGCGGCAAGTCCGCAATATCCCCGTCCATGCTGTACACGCCTTCGATGATGATCAGCACCCGCTCATGCGCGTGACGGTTCTCTTGCAGCATTTGATCCAGCGCGTTCCAATCGTTATGGGGAAAAGCCAAGCGCTTGGCGCCGGATAAAATGCACCCAGTGATTACGCTGTTATGAATCAATGCATCGTGCACAATCAAATCCTTCGGCCCGAACAAATGGCTAATGACCGATACGTTGGTTGCATAGCCGCTCACCAGAGCAACCGCAGCCTCGGTATCATGAATCTCTGCGAGCGCTTGTTCCAGTTCGGCATGCAGCGGAATCTCACCGGATACGATACGGCTTGCCGATACGGAGGTGCCGTATTGATCGATAGCATCTTTAGCCGCTGCCGATACTCCCGGATGACCTGACAAACCAAGGTAGTTATAACCGGAATAATTGATGTATTTTTTCCCTTCAAAATGGGTCACATGATCGCTAATACCCTCATGTACGCAGAAATAGGGATTCTTTAACGCCAGCGTCTGGAAGATTTCCGCCTGCTCCTGCAGCATCTTGAAACCTGCGAAATCATTAAAACTTGTTGGATCATCGGTTGATCCGGCACTCTTGACCGGATTTAATACGCGCTCCGTTTTCTCCTCGTTGCGGGCGAGCAACTGCTTCAATAACTGCCGCTTCTCCGCATCGGATAGATCTTTTACCTTATTCATTAACAGCCTCCCCTTCAGCAAGCAATTGATTAAGTAGTATCGTTACATCTTGTTCGGATAATCGTTCTATCAATTCGGACGATTCGCCACTGCTTGTCGCCGTGGCGGCAGGTGCCGCCGATAGATTGGCTTTATCCGCCAGAAGCCGGGCAAGA
The DNA here is from genome assembly GCA_002083595.1 of Proteobacteria bacterium ST_bin16. GTDB lineage: Bacteria > Pseudomonadota > Gammaproteobacteria > Burkholderiales > Nitrosomonadaceae > Nitrosomonas. The sequence continues at coordinate 43,652 of MSXT01000010.1, forward strand.
TGCCCAAGGTTTTGTCCTCGCATCAGCTCCAATGTGGAAACTCTGACCCCCAAAGCTTGATTGATTTCAGCTTGCAGTTCGGCGGCCATCAGAGAATCGATTCCCATTTGAGAAAGCGATGCTTGGGTATTAATTTTGTTGCGCGGCAGACGCAGTGTTTTTGCGACCAGCTCATTCAATAAATCCTCCAGTCTGACCTGCTGTTCTTCTGGCGATAACACACTCATTTCCTTAGCCAGTGAAGTGACAGCCGCCGCATTTGCAACAACATTGGCAAGATGCCGGAAACGCAACGATTGCCCGCCCGTTGGCTCAAACTCCTGCCAGCGCGGCCAGCTCACATCCATTAATCCGTACTGAGCAACTTTTTTATCGTGCAGGAATTTCCAGCATTCCAGCGCTTGTTTGGCCGGGAGCGTATTCATTCCCATCAGCGCCAGATGTTTCTTCACTTCTTCGCTATCCACAGCCATGCCGGTATTGATTGCCCCCCAATTGATGGTTGTGGATGGCAATCCCAAGGCTTGCCGGTGCCAGGAGAGCGCATCCAGGAAGGTATTCGCCGCCGCATAATTGGCTTGTCGGCCATTACCGATCAGTGCGGATACCGATGAACACATGACAAAGAAATCCAGGGAATGAGTTTGTGTCAATCGATGCAGATGCCATGCACTCACAGCCTTCGCTTGCATCACCGCAGCCATGCGCTGCGGGGTTAAATCCAGGATAGGCGCATCATCCAGCACTGCGGCGCCATGAAACACACCTTTCAGTAGCGGCATTGCTTCGTCAATTTGTGTCAAAAGACGCGATACTTGCTGAGCATCTGCAATATCAGCCGCAGCGGCCATGACGTTCACCCCCTTATCATGCAATTGTTTCATGGCTTTCTGCGCGGCTTCCCCGGCGGCACCACGTCTGCCCACCAGGATCAAGTGTTTTGCACCTTGTTTAACCAGCCAATGCGCGACTTCCAATCCAAAGCCGCCGAAACCGCCCGTGATCAGATAGGAAGCCGCAGGATCAACAAACAATGGTTCTTTCCGGGCTACTTGAACGGGGATCTTCTCCCGGTTCTCGAGCGATAGCACAACTGAATGCAGCCCATCCGATTGAGAAGCAGACCGCAAAGCGTCCAGCATGGCTTCCCCAGAAACACTGCTGACTTCCGCTGCATCCATTGGATATTTGCGGATATACGTTCCCAGTTCGGTCAAGAGCTTGTTGAATAGGAGCGGTGCGGAAAGCGCAAGCGCCAGGGCGCCGACATAGGCATTACCGCCACGCTGCATTGACTCCGCCGCTATTCCCGCAACCTCTTGGGGTTGATCGGCAATAACCTCGTGCGCATTGGCTTGGTGCGCAATATTTTTTAGCACACTGTGACTGCTGCTGTGCGAATGCACCCATGCCCTGACTGCAAAAACATCGAATGCGGCTGACAGTATTCCTGCAAGACCCGATTCCCGGGCATCAAAAACCGCTACCTCACTCAATGCCTCCAAGACACGCAAGCGCTCGTCGTTTACACTGTAGAGTACGGGATTGGCACCCAGCCAAAGGGCGACACGATGGAAGCATAGTGCGCTATTGCCTAAATCTGCGTCGATGAGAACAATCTCTCCCGGTTTAACACGAGCAACATGGCTCAGCGAATAATACGCAGGAATTACGGATGACATGGCATTGACGATGCCGGTTTTAGTAATGCCCGCCAACTGAGTCAGTGAAAAGATTCGATCTTTTTTCACCAGAGTATGTGATGCCGGGATGCCTTTGCATACCGCGGCGACTGGCTCGCCTTCGCGCCATTCTGTTATCGCCTCGCCTACTTTGCGGATAATGCCGGTGGCAAAATAGGCCGATAGCTTTTCACTCTGCACGGACTCCCGGCTCAATCCGGCCAAGTCAATATGATCCAGCTCAATTTCGACTTCGTCGGCTTTTAATGCGATTGGCCGGGTAATTTCCTTAAACGCAGGATCACCCGCCCAATCCAAGCAAAAAGCTTCCACCTCGGATGCAGTGACTGTCGCCTGCTGAGACATTTCTTCCGGCGAAGAATCGGCTTCTCTATGCATCAAACGATGGACATACCGTTCCCGGTCCCGGAACGCAACATCATCTTCATCGCTGTTCGTCAGCAGCTCCAATCTGAGCTGATCGGCCTGATTGGCACCGCTCGATTCATCCAGATCAATCAATGAACAATGGAATCCTGGAAATTCATTCAGCGCAACCCTGGCAAATCCAACTAAGGGTGACTGAGCCGGATGTTGGATCGCATCGGTATCTTTGACCGCTTGTACGCCCTGTGTCACAAAATACAGGCGTGGGCTATTTTGCTGAAAAACTTCGCTGAGTAACTGCATGATCTGCATGGCCACGCAAGCTTGACCGATACCTGCCGGATCATTTGGCTCCACGCTCGCCTGTAGCCCCCATAAATAAGCAATGCCAACACAATCGTGTTGCTTTGCGATTTGCAGCACGGCTTTGGCGCGCGCTAACTGACTGTCATCCAATGTTTGGATCACGGCATTTTGTTGCTGATAAACATAACGCGTATCAACCGGAATGACACGATTTACATTATCGTTTTCCAGTGCCATGCAAAGGTGTTCGGAGAGCGCATTGTCGCTGCTGAATACCAACCATGTGCCTTTTCTTGGGGTATTACTTAAATTCAGATTTTGCTGCTGCCAATCCCATACATAAGCCAACCGGCTAACCTGATCAACTTGTTTTTCTTGTTGCGACGCCAGCGCGCGGCATTGCAATCCTTCCAGCTGAACGCAAAGACGGCCTTGATCATCGTATAAATTCAGATTTCCTTCGATACCTTCGACACTGAATTCGCTCAAACTGCCGTGGCACCACAATTGTTTAGTGACCGGCTGGAAAAATGTCAGCTTTCTGATCGCAATCGGCATATAAAAATGATCATCGCCATCCATGCACGCGATCAACGACTGGAAGCACCCATCCAGTAGAGTGGGATGCAAACGGTAAGCAGCAAAGTCCTTTTCCAGATCGGGATGCAATGCAATTCGCGCCAGAACTTCAGCGCCTTTGCGCTGCAATTCCGTAATCGTCCGGAAGCAAGGGCCGTAATCCAATCCTCGCTGTTTCAAGCTGGCATACAGCTCGGGAATGTTCACTTGATCGTTACAACGTGCCGAGATTACGGCAAGGCTTTCAGCTGGTGATGCCGCAGCAGGGGTATCCGCTAACTGACACAGGGAATGCAGCTGCCAATCCAGATGGTTTTTCTGCTCCCGGCTAAAAAAGGCATATTCCTTGGTTTCCGGGTCATAAGTAACATGCACCACCGGATCGGGATCTTGGTCCGATCCCAGAAGCAATGCCTGGTGAAACTGCAAATTGGCTAATGTGCAGCTATTGCCCCCGAATAATTCCGCATACAGCGCCAAACCGGTTTCAACATACGCCGCACCAGGCATGACGACTAAACCATCCACTTGGTGATCTTTAAGATAAGGCAGATACTGATGATTTAACTGATATTGCCACGTTGGGCGGGGATCCGACAAGCGATGATCCAGAAACGGATGAGCAGGCAATCCCGTTCGATCTGTTAAGGAATTTTCTTCTTCACGCCAATATACTTCGCGTTGCCACGGATAACTTGGAATCTTGACGTAACGTGAGTTTGCAGCGAAAAGCCTTGACCAGTCGATTGCGCATCCAGCGGTATACAAACCGGCCAAAGCAAGCTGCACAATCCGTCTTTCCGGCATGCCGCGTTTCATTGACGCAAACGCCACCGGTGCAATATTTTGTGTGCGGCAGCATTCTTTTATCGCCGTCGACAAAACCGGGTGGGGGCCCACCTCAAGAAATACGCGATAACCATCTCGTAATAAGCTTTCCAGTGCTTTGGCGAAATAGACAGGCTCACGAATATTATCGCACCAGTATTCCGCATCATAGGCAACCTCGTTAACGAGATCCCCCGTCACGGTCGAATACAATGTCAACGCAGGAAGCGCAGGTTTCAAATCAGCCAGTTTCTCCCGTACTTCGGGTTTTAAGTCCTCCATGTAGTGACTGTGATACGGAACCTCTACTTGCAGGAAACGATTAAACTCTCCGATCGTTGTCAAGTAGGTAGCTATCGCTTCAAGGCTTTCCGCGTCGCCTGCCAGCGTTACTGTTGTCGGGCTATTAATCGCTGCTATTGAAACTTTGCCTTCAGTCAGTTTCAGCAAATCGACGCATTGTTCCGCCCCTAAGCCCACGGCCAGCATCTTGCCCAGTCCGGATGCTTTTTTCTGAATTTGACTACGATGGTAGCTTACCTTGATCGCTTCTTCCAAAGTCAGCACACCGGCAACATAGGCTGCAGTGACTTCACCGACGCTGTGGCCGACAATTGCTGCCGGTTCAACACCCAGTGAACGCCATAGCGCAACCAGACCTGTTTGAATGACAAAATTTGAGGTTTGCGCGATTGTAGTATCGCTCATACGGGACACCGGCTCATCAGCCAGCATTTCGTCAAGAATAGACCAACCGGCGATTTTCTTAAATACCGCATCGCAATGATCGACTTCGTTACGGAATACAGGTTCTTGTTGATACAGCTCCCTGCCCATTGCCCACCACTGCGGCCCCATGCCGGTGAATACGAAGACCGGTTGAGATTGCTCTTTATTCAGTGCTTGACCGGATGCCAACCATTCACCGTTGCCTTGCTCAATGAACAGTTCGATTTGCTCGCATAGTTCACTCTTGGAGTTTCCGGTAAAAGCAACGCGGAGAGGATGGTGGCTGCGGCGGCATGCCGCCGAATAGCAAAGATCTTCGAGAGACTCCGCAGTATTTTCCGATAAACGGTTAAACCAGGAACGCGCCAGATTTTTAAGCGCTTCTTCGCTTCGGGCCGATAGCGGCAAAACATACTGTTTGCCTTCAACACTTTTCGTTTTACGCGCACGAGTCAATTTCGGTGCATTTTCCAAAATCACATGCGCATTCGTTCCACCGTAACCGAATGAATTGATGCAAGCTAATACACGATCAACACCTGGAGCGAGTTTCTCCAGCTTCTCAGGTAACCGTAATCCAAGCGATTCAAACGGAATATCAGGATTCGGTGTTTCAAGATTTGCTTGCGGCGGAACAAGCCGGTGCGACAAGCAAAGCGAAGCTTTAATCAGCCCCGCCACCCCGGCAGCCGCTTCGGTATGTCCGATGTTTGCTTTTATCGAACCCACTAAACAACGTTCATCCGGTTTTCTATCCAGGCCGATGACCGAACCCAGCGCTTTCGCTTCGAGCGGATCGCCTACCGGTGTGCCGGTTCCATGCGCTTCGATATACTGAACTTGTTTGGGATCAAGGTTATACCTGGTGCAAACATTACGAATCAGTGCCGCTTGTGATTCCGGATTGGGCACGGTAATTCCATTGGTATGGCCGTCCTGATTCACGCCGGTGCCGCGTATCACGGCATAAACATTGTCGCCGTCCGCTATTGCAGCAGATAAGCGTTTCAGTACGACGACACCGGATCCCTCGCCTCGACCATAGCCATCGGCGCGCGCATCAAAGCTTTTACTGCGCCCATCTTTTGCAAGGAATCCGCCTTTGCACATGGCTACCGGATATTCAGGGCGGGTCATGATATTGACACCACCAGCCATAGCCAAATCGCATTCACCATTCCAAATCGCTTGGCAAGCCAAATGTGCCGAAACTAGAGAAGATGAACACGCCGTATCGACACTCATGCTCGGACCGCGCAAGTCCAAGACATAAGAAATACGATTGGAGAGGATCGTCATGGTGGATCCGATTGCGGTATGCGCCCCAATCAAATCCCTGTTGCCGCTTCCCATCTGGGTCAATTGATGATCGAGAGTAAATGCACCGATGAATACGCCGGTATTGCTGCCCGCTAAAGAATCCGGCGGTATACCGGCGTCTTCCAGTGCTTCCCAGCTTGTCTCCAACAGTAAGCGCTGCTGCGGATCCATACATTCCGCTTCGCGTGGAGCAATGCCAAAAAACAGCGCATCGAATGCATCAACGCGCTGTTGCAGGAAGCCGCCTTGCCGCACATAAATTTTTCCGGGTTTATTAGGTTCTGGATCGTAGAAGCGCTGCAAATTCCAACGCTCAGCCGGAATTTCAACAATGCCGTCTTTTTTGCTGACCAATAACTCCCAGAAACTTTTTGTATCGCTTATTCCGCCAGGAAAACGGCAACCAATTCCGACCAATGCGATTGGCTCCATATCAGTCGATTTAGGTAAAGTGCGTTTCATCTGAATTCTCTCCTTTAAACGGGAATCGTCATGAGTGATAGAAATAAAAAATTCGCTCCTGTGGAATTACACCAGCACAAGAACTGTGTTGGCGGAATGATAGTGATCGAGAGGAATTCAGGCTGTGAGAAAAATCACTGTGCGCTCATCTTTCTTAACTCAGAGCTATTATTTTCAGCAGAGATTATTGATTAATAAAACGATTATTCAAGGCAGTAGAAGCGCAACTTCTGCAAATTTATTAAAAGAGAAGTTGCGAAACTCTGTCATGTTGCAGAGTAGTTGCTGAGTTCTCAGACTGCTGTTTTCCAGTCGGAGTGTTCTTAACTGATGGGGGAATTGAGCATAAAAAAAGCACACCAGTAAACTGATGTGCTTTTTAAGTTGTTACTTGATTACGGCTATTACAGCAGTGGAATTATCAGCAATGCCACAATGTTAATAATCTTAATCAATGGATTGATTGCAGGACCCGCGGTATCTTTATAAGGATCGCCCACGGTATCGCCTGTCACGGATGCTTTATGAGCCTCGCTACCTTTACCACCGAAATGACCATCTTCGATATATTTCTTAGCGTTATCCCAAGCACCGCCACCGGTGGTCATCGATATGGCCACGAACAAGCCGGTTACGATGGAACCCATCAATACACCGCCCAGCGCCTGCGGTCCGAGAATCACACCGACTAACAGCGGAATCAGTACCGGTAGCAGTGAAGGAATCATCATTTCCTTGATCGCCGCTTTCGTCAGCATATCTACTGCGCGCGAGTAATCAGGCTTAGCAGTACCTTCCATAATACCGGGGATTTCCTTGAACTGACGGCGCACTTCGATCACTACCGATCCGGCAGCACGTCCGACAGCTTCCATCGACATCGCACCGAATAAGTAAGGAATCATACCGCCGATAAACAGGCCAATAATCACCATGTGATTGGATAAATCGAAGGTTATCGCGTGTCCGGCATGTTCCAGCGCATGCGTATAATCGGCAAACAGCACCAACGCGGCCAAACCTGCTGAGCCAATCGCATAACCTTTGGTCACTGCTTTGGTTGTGTTACCAACAGCATCCAATGGATCGGTAATAGCACGGACTGAATCCGGCATTTCCGACATTTCCGCAATACCGCCCGCGTTATCGGTGATCGGGCCGTATGCATCCAGTGCAACGATAATACCGGTCATCGATAACATTGAGGTTGCAGCAATCGCAATACCGTATAAGCCCGCCAGTGCATAAGCCAGCAGAATACTGATACATACAGCGAGAACCGGTGCTGCGGTTGCGCGCATTGAAACACCCAAACCGGCAATGATGTTGGTTGCATGTCCAGTCGTTGATGCTTCGGCAACATGTTGAACCGGCTGAAAATCAGTCGATGTGTAGTATTCGGTGATGACAACCATGAGTCCCGTTAATACCAACCCGATCGCTGCCGCCAGGAATACTCGCATCACCAGCATGCCACCTGCTATTTCCGTGCCGTCGACATCAAGCGTCATTCCGCTCATGAACCAAACGGTAACAGGAAGATAAGCAAATAAAGCGATACCACCAGCAACCGCCAATCCACGGTAAAGCGCATTCATAATCTTGCCGCCATCACGCATCTTGACATAGTAACAACCGATAATTGATGCAACGATAGAAACCGCACCCAGCATCAGCGGATAAATTACCGCATCAAGCGCGTTGGCTGTAAACAGCAGCGCGCCCAGTATCATCGTAGCGATGATCGTAACGGCATAGGTTTCGAACAGATCGGCAGCCATCCCGGCACAATCGCCTACGTTGTCGCCCACGTTGTCGGCAATAACGGCTGGATTGCGAGGATCATCTTCCGGAATACCAGCTTCGACTTTACCCACCAGATCCGCGCCAACGTCCGCACCTTTGGTGAAAATACCGCCACCCAAACGTGCAAAAATAGAAATCAGCGATCCGCCAAATGCAAAACCAACCAGTGGCTTGATGACATCGCTGACAGCTTGATCAGGGCTAGCGCCGTTAAACAACATCGCGCAGTATCCAGCCACACCCAGCAAGCCTAGACCAACAACCAGCATTCCAGTCACCGCGCCGCCGCGGAAAGCAATCGCCAGCGCTTCGTTCAATCCAACGCTCGCAGCCTGAGCAGTACGGACATTCGACTGAACCGATACTGTCATTCCCAGGAAGCCCGCAGCACCAGAGAGAATAGCGCCTAAAGCGAAACCTATCGCCGTATCCCAACCTAACGCGATCCAAAGCGCAAAAAACAAAACTGCACCCACCATACCGATCGTCATATATTGACGCTTCAGATATGCGGAGGCACCTTCTTGAATCGCTTTGGCAATTTCCTGCATCCGCTGGTTGCCTGTAGATTGATCAAAAATACCCTTAATCCATATACCACTGAATATCAGGGCCACAATCGCACTGATAATTGCGATAACGAAACCACTAGCCATAGAGAACTCCAATTAAAGTCAGACCATAAAAATTGCATGCGAAATTCCGATCTAATTAATCCCGCACTCTTAACCACTTGTCTTGAATAAAAAATCAGGACGTATTTTATCTGTTCTTACTACTTGAATGCATCAAATTTTTTTGAATATACGATTACTTAACAACCAAATCAGCGGTGTATGACTTCATTACAACACTGATCGAATTGCTTGATACTCTATTATAATTTGAATTCACCCAATTTCTTAGCAACCGCAGCATTCTTCAGCCGCACATAATCCGGCAAACCATTTTTGTACGGCGGATAATCTTCCCCTTCGATCAACGGTGCCAAATATTCACGGCAAGCTGGGCTGATGCCGAAACCATCTGCACTGATAAAATCAGCCGGCATCATTTTCTCAACGTTAGCCACGCTGGAAAGCTGCGCCATACCGACCGACCATTTATACGGTGAGCTGGATTCACGAACAATCGTCGGCATGACCGAATTATGTCCGGCTATGGCGTATTCCACCGCAGCTTTACCCATTGCATAAGCTTGTTCCACATCGGTTTTGGAGGCAATATGCCGCGCTGCACGTTGAAGATAATCAGCAACACCCCAATGGTATTTCAGACCCAGACCGTCTTTGATGATATTCGCCACTACCGGGGCAACACCACCGAGTTGCGCATGACCAAATGCATCGCGCAGTCCCTGATCGGACAGGAAATTGCCATCGCTACCCTTGACACCTTCCGATACCACGACCGAACAGTAGCCATATTCCTTAACATACCGGTCCACCTTGGCGAGAAACTTTTCTTTATCGAAAGTAACTTCCGGAAATAGGATGACGATTGGAATCTCGCAATCCGGGCTTGAAGCCAAACCGCCAGCCGCTGCAATCCAACCTGCATGCCGTCCCATGACTTCCAGCACAAAAACTTTGGTGGAAGTCTTGGACATGCTGGCTACGTCAAAGCTGGCTTCACGGGTAGATACCGCGATGTATTTAGCCACCGAACCAAAACCCGGGCAACAATCCGTGATCGGCAAATCGTTATCGACGGTTTTAGGCACATGAATCGCCTGAATCGGATAGCCCAGCGTGCCCGACAATTGCGAGACTTTTAAACAAGTATCTGCGGAATCACCACCGCCATTGTAAAAAAAGTAGCCGATATTATGCGCCTTAAAAACCTCGATCAAGCGCTCGTATTCGCGCCGATTCTGCTCCAGGCTCTTCAGTTTATAGCGGCACGAGCCAAAAGCACCCGATGGGGTATAACGCAGTGCAGCAATCGCCGCTGCCGAATCGGCATTGGTATCGATCAAATCTTCGGTCAGCGCACCGATAATTCCATTGCGGCCCGCATATACATTTCCGATTTTATCGGTATGCTGCCGCGCCGTTTCCAGAACACCCGCGGCGGAAGCATTAATGACTGCGGTAACGCCGCCGGATTGGGCATAAAATGCATTTTTAATTGCCATATTTTTCTCCTGATTAATCAAATCGTAAGCAAGCTATTTTCATTCTACTGAATCTGTACGCACAAAAACTCAGGCGCGGCTTGCCGCGTCCCGAGTCTTGAATCCATGCTGTGAATCAAAAAAGAGGCTGGCTAAAACTTATTTCAATGCTGCGAAAATCGAATCACGTATTTCTTCAACCGTGCCTATGCCAGCTACTTTGATATAGCGGGGCGCATCTTTCCCGCCATGTGCCGACCATTTTGAATAGTACTCAACCAATGGCTCAGTTTGCTCATGATAGACTTGCAAACGTTTCCGGACGGTTTCTTCTTTATCGTCATCGCGTTGTATCAACGGCTCGCCCGTGACGTCATCCTGATCATGCGTTTTGGGTGGATTAAAACTCACATGATACGTCCGTCCGGATGCGGGATGCACTCTGCGGCCCGACATACGCTTAACAATCTCCGCATCGTCGACATCAATTTCAACGACGAAATCAATGGGCACACCGGCCGCCTTCATGGCGTCGGCTTGCGGAATCGTACGCGGAAAACCGTCAAACAAGAAACCGCTTGAACAGTCGGGTTGTGTGATACGTTCCTTGACCAGATTGATGATAATGTCGTCTGAAACCAATCCGCCGGCGTCCATTATTTTTTTTGCCATGACGCCCAATTCCGTTCCTGCTTTCACAGCGCTACGCAGCATATCGCCGGTAGAAATTTGCGGAACACCAAAATGTTCCTTAATATAATTGGCCTGAGTACCTTTTCCGGCACCAGGACCGCCTAATAAAATGACTCGGATAGCTATTCTCCCTCTGTTACCAATTAAAATTTACTGAAAGCGGTGACGCATTTATGTCTGCCACTTCAACGACATTATGCAATTATATCGCAGGCAAGCCGGATACTCGAGTTTTTTACTATGCTAATTTTGACCCAACCCAACAACTTCATCACAAGTTACGTCGGCGCAATACAGGTTATGCGATAATTTGATTGTCTTTTAACAGGAAAAATCATGGATGAAAACAGAAGTAAGGCGCTTGACGCCGCGCTAACCCAGATCGAAAAACAATTTGGCAAAGGTTCCATCATGCGGCTAGGCGCCAACGATGTCGCCTATGACATACAAGTTGTTTCTACCGGCTCGCTAGGACTCGATATCGCCTTGGGCGTCGGCGGATTGCCACGCGGGCGGATCATCGAGATTTACGGACCTGAATCATCCGGTAAAACCACGCTGACCCTGCAAGTCATCGCCGAAATGCAGAAAATGGGCGGGACAGCCGCTTTTATCGATGCCGAGCACGCACTGGATCCGCAATATGCACAAAAAATCGGCGTCAATGTTAAAGAACTGTTGATATCACAGCCGGATAATGGCGAGCAAGCGCTGGAAATCGCCGACATGCTGGTACGTTCCGGCTCGGTCGACATCATCGTGGTGGACTCCGTCGCGGCGCTGACACCGCGCGCGGAAATCGAAGGCGATATGGGCGATCCGCAAATGGGATTGCAAGCACGTCTGATGTCGCAAGCATTACGCAAACTGACCGCCAATATCAAACGCAGCAACACCATGGTCATCTTCATCAACCAGATCCGCATGAAAATCGGCGTCATGTTCGGCAATCCGGAAACGACAACTGGCGGTAACGCGCTGAAATTTTACGCTTCCGTGCGCTTGGATATCCGCCGCACCGGATCGATCAAGAAAGGTGAAGAAACCATCGGTAACGAAACGCGCGTAAAAGTGGTTAAAAACAAAGTAGCGCCACCGTTCAAACAGGCGGACTTCGATATTCTCTACGGCGAAGGCATTTCGCGTGAAAGCGAAATCATCGAGCTGGGTGTATTGCATAAACTGATCGACAAATCCGGCGCCTGGTATGCGTATCAAGGCGAAAAAATCGGCCAGGGCAAGGATAATGTGCGCGATTATCTAAAGGAACACAAAGCAATGGCCCATGAAATCGAACAAAAAATCAGAGGCATCGTCGGCATTGCCGATTATGCCAAACCGGTCAAGGAAATAGCCGAGAAAGAAAAAATCGAAAAAGAAAAATAACTTTCATGGATACACGTTCTCCCATCGAAATACGCGCACTGCGCTATCTGGCGCAGCGCGAATATTCACGCCGGGAATTGGAGCAAAAACTTGCCGCGCACAGGGATTCCCTTGCAACGGAAACGCTGGCGGCGGTACTCGATAAGCTGGAGCAACAAGGTTTTCTTTCCGAACAGCGCATGGTCGAACAAGTCGCCCGGACGCGCCGCTCGCGCTTCGGCAGTCAGCGCATTGTTCATGAATTAAAAACCAAGGGTATCGACGGTCATTTGATTGACGGTATCCTGCCAGCACTCAAGGAAACCGAGCTGGAGGCTGCATTAAACATCTGGCGGAAGAAATTCGATCATCCGCCCGCCACACGGGAAGAACGCGGCAAACAAACGCGCTTCATGATGAACAGGGGTTTTTCCATGGAAATAATACAACAAGTCTTATCACACGCTAGCGAGGAAAGCACATGAAAAAATGGCTTGCGCACATGCTATTCATTCTGGCAATTCTCACAACCGGCCACCCAGCTCTTGCCGGTGAGATCACACCGATCAAAGAAATCAATGCGGCACCGGTCAATTTTGACGGTCAGGAAGTCAAACTAAAAGGCATCCCGAAAAATCCCACGCGCCTACCGCTGGTCAATCTGAAATCCTATGTGCTGGAAGACAGCAGCGGCGAAATAACCGTGCTCACCGAGCTCGATCTCCCAAAAATGAATGAAGAAATCACCATCCGCGCCAAAGTCAAAAGTCTGGCCATCGTCAAGGGCGATGCGCTGGGTTTAACGGTCACTGAACTAGAACGATACGAGCAACAGCAAAAAATATGAAAAGCAGCGAAATTAGACAAAAGTTTCTTGAATTTTTCGAATCTCACGGTCACACCGTCGTCGCCTCAAGTCCATTAGTGCCCGGCAATGATCCGACATTGTTGTTCACCAACGCGGGCATGGTGCAATTTAAGGATGTATTTTTAGGCCAGGATAAACGCCCTTACGTGCGCGCCGCCAGTTCGCAGCGCTGTGTGCGTGCAGGTGGCAAGCATAATGACTTGGAAAATGTCGGTTACACCGCGCGGCATCACACCTTCTTCGAGATGCTCGGTAATTTCAGTTTCGGCGATTACTTCAAACGCAACGCCATTTTGTTTGCCTGGGATTTTCTAACCGGCACACTCAATATCCCGCGCGAGAAATTATGGGTGACGGTTTACGCCGAAGACGATGAGGCCGCCGATATTTGGTTGAACGAAGTCGGCGTCGAACCGTCCCGCGTGGTGCGCATCGCCACCACGGACAATTTCTGGCAAATGGGCGATACCGGTCCGTGCGGCCCATGTTCCGAGATTTTTTACGACCACGGCCCGGACGTGGCTGGCGGCCCGCCTGGCTCTCCTGATGCCGATGGCGACCGCTACATCGAGATCTGGAATCTGGTATTCATGCAGTACAACCGCGACAGCGCCGGAACGCTGCACCCGCTGCCAAAACCGTCGGTCGATACCGGCATGGGACTGGAACGTATTTCCGCCGTGATGCAGCACGTGCACAGTAACTACGATATCGATCTGTTTCAAAGTCTGATCAAAGCGGCGGCACGGGCAACCGGCACCGGTAATCTCGCCGACAATTCGCTCAAAGTCATCGCCGATCATATCCGCGCGTGTTCGTTTTTGATCACCGACGGCGTCATCCCCGGCAGCGAAGGCCGTGGTTACGTGCTGCGCCGCATCATCCGCCGCGCCATCCGGCACGGTTACAAACTAGGACAAAAACAACCCTTCTTCCATCAGCTGGTAGAAGATCTGAGTCAAGTGATGGGTCAAGCGTATCCGGAACTGACCGCCGCCAAAGCGCGCGTCGCCGCGGTGTTGCTGCAAGAAGAAGAGCGCTTCGCCGAAACACTGGAAAACGGTATGCAAATTCTGGAAACCGCACTCGGCCAGAAAATCAAAGTGCTCGACGGTGAAACCGCATTCCGGTTGTACGATACGTTCGGCTTTCCGATTGATCTGACCGCCGACATTACCCGCGAACGCGGCATCACGGTTGACCACGAAGGATTCGAACAAGCCATGGCGCGTCAGCGCGAACAAGCACGCGCCGCGAACAAATTCACCATGCAGGAAGGCATCGAATACACCGGCAGCCAAACCACGTTCTACGGTTACGACACGTTGCAGCACGAAGGGCAGGTATTGGCGATCTACAAACAAGGCAGCGCGGTCGATTTCGTCGAAGCCGGTGACGAAGCCGTGGTGGTGCTCGATCAAACGCCGTTCTACGCCGAATCGGGCGGGCAAGCTGGTGATAGCGGTGAATTGCTCGCCGCCAATGGCACTTTTGAAGTCACCGACACGCAAAAAATCCAAGCCGGTGTGTTCGGCCACAAAGGCTTGCTGCGCAGCGGCCGGTTGGTGGTCCGGGATAACGTGCAAGCGCGCGTCAACCCGCAAACCCGCGTCAGCACCGCCAACAATCACTCCGCCACGCATCTGCTGCACGCCGCGTTACGCAAAGTGCTTGGCACCCATGTCACGCAAAAAGGCTCGCTGGTCGACCCCAACCGGTTGCGCTTCGATTTTTCGCACAACGCACCGATGAGCGCCGACGAAATCCGCGAAACCGAGCGCCTGGTCAACGAGCAAGTCCGCAACAACTCTGTCGTGGAAGTCGCCACGATGTCATACGACGACGCGATCAAACGCGGCGCGATGGCGCTGTTCGGCGAAAAATACACCGACGTGGTGCGCGTCATCGGCATGGGTGAATTCTCCACCGAACTCTGCGGTGGCACGCACGTGCCGCAAGTCGGCCAAATCGGCCTGTTCAAAATCGTCGCCGAATCGGGCGTTGCCGCCGGTATCCGCCGAGTCGAAGCAGTGACCGGAAAAGGCGCAATCGATTACGTACAGCAACGCGAAGCGCAATTGCTCGAAATCGCCCACGCATTAAAAGCCAACCCGCAGGAAGTCACGCAAAAAATCGCGCAAATCATCGACAACGTGCGGCAAACCGAAAAAGAACTGGCGCGCCTGAAAACCAAAATGGCCAGCTCGCAAGGCGCTGATCTGGCCTCGCAAGCGCACGAAGTCAACGGCGCCAAAGTGCTCGCCGCCAACCTGGAAAACGCCGACGCCAAAACGCTACGCGAAACGCTCGACCAACTCAAAGATACACTCAAATCCTGCGCGATTGTGCTCAGCACCGTCGCCGACGGCAAAGTCACACTGATCGCCGGCGTTAGCGCCGACCTCACTGGCAAAGTCAAAGCCGGCGAACTGGTCAACTTCGTCGCCCAGCAAGTCGGCGGCAAAGGCGGCGGACGGCCGGACATGGCACAAGCGGGGGGCACGCAACCGGAACGGTTGGCGGAGGCGCTTGGGGGAGTGAAAGGTTGGGTTGAAGGAAAATTCATGTAGTGATCGCAATATTCTGGATTCTAGACATAGCCTCGTTTGGTAATAATAACCCCTGAGGCTAAATCTTTGGAGAGTGATCAAAGAAATAGATGTTTTTGCTAAAGTAAAAATAGGAGTTATAGAGATGGCATTAATTAACTGCCGGGAATGCAATGAGCAAATCAGTGATCAAGCAATTTCATGCCCAAAATGTGGTGCTCAGTTGCCGAAAACAAAAACACAGAATTTCTTGGTAAAAATTGTTTTGATCGGTGTCATTTTGGTAACCGCATTCTTTGTGATGGATGCAATGTTCGGCACCAAGGGAATTGAGCAGGCCAGATTTGAAAGGGCGATAGATAAGTCACGTGACTCGGTAGATAGGGCGAATGACTTGATGCTCAGATTAAAGTAGCCTTGATGGAAAAAGCATGACCCATACAGAACTTAAGAACAAGGCAATTACCTGGCTAGAAAAACAAAGCCAAATATGCAAAACGAGACCTTATAGGTTCAGTCCTAAAGAGATCGCAGATGAGATCAGTGGCGTACATACCTCATTGGGAGCAATACAAAATGAGATAATCGCAGAACTTATGAGTCGAGGAGTCAATATTAAATACTCAAAAATAGGAAAAAAAAGATTTTTTGAATTGCTTTGAATTTTCCCTTCTCCTGGTTTGCAATACGTAACCCGTAAGTCCCTAAGACGGAAGCCCATTAGAGTGTTCCACCGTTTGCAACACTACACTGTACATTTTTCAGCTTCTGGTGGAACACCTTGCCAGGCTTTCGCTCTACAGTTGCCCTGGTAAAAAAAGAAACGATCTCTTTGGAGCTAGTTGATGCGTTATGAAATCCCATCATGCGGGAACTTCGATGTATTGAACGATGCTGGTTGGTTGCGGTATGGGTAAACCGTCTTCCATCATTCCCTCGATATGTAGTTCGATGGCTTCGCGAATTTCCCGCTCCGTTTCCTCAATGGTTGATCCGGTTGCAATGCATCCTGGTAAATCTGGGACATACGCCGAATAGTTATTTCCTGCTTGTTCAACAACGATTGCATAACGCATAATTCACTCCTTGAGTTTTGCTTGCTTAAGTATGCTGTTTAAAGTGCCGGGGGCCAAATCATCCCCGGGCTTACCGGATACGGTTACGCGACCGCTTTTTACGGGGTGTTTGAATTGGCGATGACTTCCACGCGTAGTGGCAAGATACCAGCCATTTTGTTTCAGAATATTCAAGACTTCATTTACTTTCATGCCTATACGATATCAGGTTGCGATAGGAAAGTGGAGTTCAAGCTATTTTGCGCAAATTTTGTTGACGATGCGGTAGCATAGCGGCATTCTGATAATGTTAATTCTGATCACACAACATGATGAACCGCCAGCAAGTTCTCGACACTTTACGCACACTCAAGCCTGACTTAATCGAACGTTTCGGCGTAACGCGCTTGGTTCTGTTCGGCTCCACCGCGCGTGATGAAACGGGAGAAAATAGCGATATCGATATTGTGATCGCTTTTGACGGACCGGCGACATCGAAGAAATATTTTGGCGTGCAATTTTTGCTGGAAGATCAATTAGGTCGTCCGGTTGACTTAGTCACTGAGAAAGCATTACGCCCTGAATTAAAGCCCTTTATTGAGAGAGAAGCGATTGATGTCTGAACGCGAATGGCGGTTTTATCTCGATGATATGATTGGCTGTGCGGAAAAGGTACTGATTTATACGGAAGGATTGGATCAAGCAGCGTTTGTGGCTTCGAGTTTGAATTACGACGCCACTGTTCGAAACCTCGAACTTATCGGAGAAGCTGCAACGCATATACCAGATGAAATACAAAAAACCTTTAGCACAGTGCCTTGGCGGCAGGTAATTGCAACCCGCAACCGGCTTATTCACGGTTTCTCGGAATTGATAACGATACGCTATGGAGTATCATTAAAGACGATGTTCCTGTCTTGATAATGCAGTTACGCCTTATCGGTAACAGTCTAAAATAACCAGAAAAAAAAGCGTTAGGGAAGCATCCCATGACACACAAGCTATAAGCGTCGCTGGCAAAAAATACCGAAAAGACCGGATGCAGAATAATAATCAAGAATACCAATGAAAATTGAACGGCTGATCACGATTGTCACCAACCTTGCCGTGGTAGCGGGCATGGTGCTGGTGGTATTTGAGCTGCAACAGAATCGCGAGGCGATTCAGATCGCCCATCAGCTATCGCTCGCGGGGTTAATCAGTCAAGCGCATCTGGCCGTTGCATCGGAGCAAGAGCTTGCGGACCTGATAGCACGGGCAAAGCGCAACGACACGCAGGATTTCAGTCCCGCAGATACTGAGCGCGTCAATCAATGGGCGCTGGCATTCCTTGAACCGCGCATCAGCTCGTACCATCTCAGGAGCAACGAGTTCATTGTGCTGGAAGACTGGTGCGATCTCATGCGCGACTTTACCGATCTCTACCGGCATCCCTACTTTGGCGCCATCGTGAAGTCAGACCTTAGCTACGCCGATTCCATCATGGCGGATATCGAGAACCGCTGTACTATGAACAAATAATCCATAAGGCGGAAAGACTTGCCTGACCGGAACACACACCCCGCTCCACGTACGTATCCTTGCGTCCATCCCGCACCGGTACTTTGCAATGCTCTTCCCGCTTGATTCGTTGTAAAATAGTTGTCATCCGTTTCTTAATTACCCTTCCTTGATTTTATCCGGTTAAAAGCTATGAGAAATTATCTTGTTGGACTAATCCTTTTAGCTTATTTGGGAACGTCATCAGCCAGCCAGGATGCTGATTTCTTAACTGCACGGGAAGCATTCCAGACGGGCAATGCCAAGCGCCTCGATGAATCCGCCGCGCGATTGCAACGCCATGTGCTATGGCCTTATGTGGATTACTACCAGCAACGCATGCTGCTGCGCACCACCGATAACGCGAATATCCGCTATTTCCTGTCGCGTTACGACGGCGCTCTGGTTGCAGACCGGATGCGCGGCGACTGGCTCAAAATGCTGGGCAAGAATCAGCAATGGGCGCTTTTTGACGC
>MSXT01000011.1 GCA_002083595.1 Proteobacteria bacterium ST_bin16
ACGCAACAACCGAGACATATCAATCTGATAGGCGAGGGAGTGAGTACCGCGCAACGAAGCAATTCGCTCGTGCAGTCAATTAATCAGCGCTTCCTTAGCAGCAGTGTATTAACTGCTGTTATTGTTACCGCAAAACATCTAAAATCGCATAGTTTGGCGTAACGTGTTGCACTTGAATAATCCTAATTCTCCATCACACATGTCGACTGCAACTTATATCTATTTTTTCGGTGAAAGTGAAATAACCATCTGGGGATTAACCGGACGCGAGCGCTTGCGGCGCATGCTGCAAACGCATAAGGACATCATACTGGCCGATGATGTTGAAAAAATTCCCGTTACCGCTACCGCCCTATTCCTGAATTCCAATTTTCTATTCGATGCCCGGGTGCTTAGCGCATTGCTCGGCATGGATAAGAAAATCGCCTTGTATAACGATGAAGGCTGCCCTGCGGCGATCCGCACCGACGGCAATTACGCGCCGCAATTGTTGCGCAATCTCAATAACAACAAGGATCAGAACTATAAATTCGCGCTGCTGACGATCCCGCGCGTTGGATTAAAAGATCTGCAAATCGATTACCAGCAGAATCTGAAAAAGAAAGATCCGCCGTACATTTTGCCGGTCAGTGAAGCCAATCGTCCTTTACTGGAACAAGAACTGTTTTCCGGTTCGTATAAAGGCGTCACCGACCTGGTCACCAAATGGGTCTGGCCGGTTCCGGCATTTTGGACCACTCATTTTTGCGTGCGCCACGGCTGGTCGCCCAATCATGTGACCTATCTCAGCGTGGTGTTTGCCGTGCTGGCGGGATTGGCGTTCTGGGGGGGATTCTTCGGTATCGGATTACTGCTGGGCTGGTTCATGACCTTTCTCGATACGGTGGATGGAAAACTGGCACGCGTCACGGTGACATCCAGCCGCTTCGGCGATGTCTTGGACCACGGCTTGGATATCATTCACCCACCGCTGTGGTATCTGGCTTGGGGATTGGGTCTGGAAGGCACAGCGACGCCGCTGGCTCCTTTGGGAATTCTAATGGGACTGATGTTTTTGGGATATGTTGGCGGACGGTTGTGCGAAGGTGCATTCCAGTTCTGGTTGGCGCACTTCGACATGTTCATCTGGCGCAAAATGGATTCTTTCAACCGCTTGATCACGGCCCGGCGCAATCCGAACCTGATTTTGCTCACGTATGGCTGGTTAAGCGGCCGCCCGGACATCGGATTGCTGTTAGTGGTGCTGTGGCACCTGGCTTCAACCGGCATTCTGATCTGGCGCTTGGCCGATGGCTGGCAAACCAAACAAAAGGAAGGCTCATTGCGTTCCTGGTTGCAGGATATCGATCCGGCGCGTGATCGCGAACAATGGGCGGTGAAAATTTTCACGCGCGCCCCGATCGATCTTAGAAAACCGTTTCCGCTTTCGTAACAGCTACATTTCATAACAATACCTGATGACGTTACAAGCACGGATTGACCGTCTGAAAAGCGGAACAGCCAAAACCGGTTGTTTGCTGAATCCCATGGGCGGTCAGGTACGTAAACGCAAACCGGCGATCCGGCAAGCGCTGGACAACATACCCGGCATGCTGGTGTGCGAAGCCAATGATGCGATCACTTTCAAGAGCGCGATTGATCAATTGCTCCAGGCGGATATCGACTTATTGGTGATTGTAGCCGGTGACGGCACCACGCATGCAATCTTCGGCCATTTATTCGCAGCACGAGCCCCCGCTGACTGGCCGCTCATCACGATCATACCGGGCGGCACCACGAATATGACGCCGTTGGACCTGGGCGTGCGCGGCAAACCCGAACAAATCATCCAGCGCTTGCACGCCTATTTGCGCAGACCCTCTTCTCCGAAACTGGCGCAACGCCCGGTTTTACGTATCGAACAGGCTGGCATGAATCCCATTTATGGCATGTTCTTCGCTGTTGGATTGGTCGCGCGCGGCGTAAAATTTTCACGCAGCCCGGTCAAACAAATTGGTATCACCGGCGGTATTTTCACCGCGATGATCATGCTGCGATCGTTGATCGGCATGCTCGCCAACATGATTCTAGGCCGTCAGCAAAGCGAATGGGCGCCAGTCAACATGACCCTTACAGAAGCCAGCGGACGGATTCATCAGGGTACTTATCTGTTTGCACTGGTCAGCGCGCTGGATTGCTTGTTATTGAACATCCGCCCGTACTGGGGAACAGAACCGGCGCCGTTGCATGTGACATTAGTCGATCAGCAACATAAGCGTCTGTGGCGCTCGGTATGGCCGATATTGTCGGGTGGCGGCGCGGTGCTACAGGAAAAAGACGGCTACTACAGCCACAATACCGGCTCCTTAACTGTGCACATGGACGACGAGTATATTGTCGATGGTGAATTGTACCGGTCGGTCAATCCACAAACGCCAATCAGCATCACCGCCACCGATCCCGTGACATTTCTCGTGCTATAGCTATAGGATATCGCCATGACCAACCCCTTACTCGAAGCCATTGCGCAACTGCCTGCCGAATTAATCGATGAAGTCGCAGCGGAAAGCAAAAAGGCTGTTTCCGCCGATTTCATCCCTTTGGTGGATGCACTCATCATGCGCTTTGGCGAATCGCTGGATGCCGTGATTCTATATGGCTCCTGCTTGCACTCCGCCGTGAGCCTGGAAGAAGGCATCGTCGACCTGTATATCGTCGTCGATAGCTATCACAAAGCGTATCCGGAACGCTATTTGGCCACCCTCAATGCCTGGCTGGCGCCAAATGTGTTTTATCTGGAAGTGCCGCGCCAGGAAAAAACATTGCGCGCCAAATACGCCGTCATTTCCACCGCCGATTTTGCGCGCGGCGCGCAGTTCTGGTTTCATTCCTACATCTGGGCGCGTTTTGCGCAACCCTCACGGCTGCTATATGCGCGCGATGATACGGTACGGCAACGTATTTATGCCGCATTGGCGCATTCCGTCATTACCTTTTTAAAATCCGGCGTACCCGCGCTTGAGGCCGACACCCTGGATGTCGAAGAAATCTGGACCCGTTGCCTAATCCTCACCTACGCCGCTGAATTGCGCGCCGAAAACGAATCGCGCGCGCGTCATCTGGCACAAGCCAACCGGGATGCATTTACCCGCTTGACAGCCGCCGCCAGTCCGTTATTGACAGAAATCCTGGAAAAACAAGGAAACGGGCAGTATCGCTGCCTGACCCGTCCGGTCAGTCAACGGCAAGCGCTGTTGCGCTGGCGGCTGCGCCGCTGGCAGGGCAGAGTCCTGTCGATTCTGCGCTTGGCCAAAGCCACGCTCACCTTCAGCAATAGCGTCGACTACGCCGCTTGGAAAATCGAGCGGCACACCGGTGTGCGGGTGGAAGTCACACCGATGCTGCGCCGCCACCCTATTTTATGGGGCTTAAAAGTAGCCCGGCAATTATTACGGCGCGGCGTATTACGCTGACGAACATCATCTGATTAACATAAACTTTCATTGGAGACACGCATGAATCATGTCATTCGCCTACTTAGCCTGCCAGTATTGTTGATGCTGAGCGCTTGCACCACGATGTATCTCGAAGGACTGGAAAAAGTCGGTATTCCCAAACGCGACGTGATGGTCTACCGCGTTGAGAAAGCACGCGACACACAACAAGAAACCAAGGAACAATTCAAGTCCGCCCTGGAACAATTCACCGCCGCGACGAATTTCCAAGGCGGCGATCTCGAGGCCACCTACAAAAAACTGAACGACGCGTATGAAGCCAGCGCCGGCAAAGCGGAAGAAGTCAAAAGCCGCATCGCCGACATTGAAAGCGTCTCGGAAGCGTTATTTACCGAGTGGAAGCAGGAAATCACGCAGTACAGCAATGCATCGCTGCGGCAAAACAGCCAGAAAAAGCTCGAAGCCACCCAGGTGCACTATCGTCAGTTGATCGCCGCGATGAAACAGGCGGAAGCCAAGATCGAACCCATCCTCACAGTGTTTCACGATCAAGTCATGTACCTCAAACACAATCTGAATGCGCGCGCCATCGCTTCGCTCAAGGGCGAATTGGGCAATATCAAATCCGACGTCTCGGCACTGGTTTCTTCCATGGAGAAATCGATTAACGAGGCCAATGCGTTCATCAGCACGATGGAGAACAAATAATGCCGACCCTGCACTAGAGGATTGATTCATGGCGCTAAAACCAACCATTTATAAATTCAAAATCGCGCTGACCGACCTCAACCGCCAGTATTACGACACGCTCAACCTGACCATCGCGCAGCATCCGTCCGAAACGCTGGAACGGATGATGGCGCGCATGCTGGCGTTCTGCCTCAATGCGCAGGAATCGCTGACGTTCACCAAAGGACTCAGCAGTGCCGAAGAACCCGACCTCTGGGCGCATACCCCGGATGGCCGGATTGCATTATGGATCGACGTCGGTGAACCCGCTCCCGAGCGCATCAAAAAAGCCACCCGGATCGCGCAAA
>MSXT01000012.1:0-9953 GCA_002083595.1 Proteobacteria bacterium ST_bin16
CCTTGGGGATGGATTGGGGTTCGCCCAGAACGGTTTCGAGCTGGCCCGCAGGGCCGTCGATGAAAAATTTTTGCGTAGCCAGTGCCAAGTTATCGGCCTCAATGTGCGCCAGCAAAGCGGATCAGATTTTCAGCCGCTCTACGACATTACCTTTGATCAGATGTTCATCGATGATTTCATCGATGTCGTCCTTGTCGATATACGTGTACCACGTTTCTTCCGGGTAAATGACGATCACCGGGCCTTCGTCGCAACGATCCAGGCATCCGGCGTTGTTGATGCGGACTTTTTTCTGGCCGCTCAGCTTCAGCGATTTAATACGCTGCTTGGCATAATCGCGCAGTTCCTGCGCACCGAAATCGTTACAGCATTTGGCGCCGCCCTCGCGTTGATTGGTGCAGAAAAAAACATGGTGCTGATAATAACTCATGAGTATTCCCGGAAAGAATGTGAAAGAAGGTAAGTTTAACGCAATTTTATTTCCGTCCACATACGGCTGAGTACCCGGCGTTGTTGATGATTCAAGTCCGTGATCATCTCCAGCCGCGATAATGTATCCTCGCTGGGAAAAATCACTTCGTCGCGCACCAGCTCCGGCCGGATGGATGGCTTTGCCGCTGTGTTCGGATTGCCGGATCCGATCAGGTTGGTTAGTTCGGCGGAATTTCTGCCATCGAGCATGAAATTAATAAATTGATGTGCTAAGTCAGTATGTTTTCCACTTTTATGCAGCACCATGCTATCCAGCGACATGACTGCGCCTTGCTTGGGAATGACATAGTCGATGGTGAAATGCCGTCCGGTTCTTTGCGCATCCATGGCCGCCTGAAATAAATCGTTGGAATAACCGTGCACTACCCACAAATCGCCGATGGCGATTTCGCGGATGTAGCTGGTGTTGCTGAATGCAGCCCAGTAAGGTTTGGCGCGGATGATCAGTTCCTTGGCTTGATTCCAATGTGCCTCATCTTGATCGTTCGCCGCATAACCCAGGTATAACAACGCCGCCGCCATCAACTCGCGCGGACTGTCCAGCACGGTAACGCGTCCCTTTATTTTCTGCAGGTATTCCGGTTCGAAGATAACTGCCCAAGTATTCGCCGGCAAATCCAGTTCGCGCATTTTGTGGGCATTGAATCCCAGTAATGTCAGCGTGTAAGCATACGGGACGGAATAGCGATTGTCCGGGTCGAAGCGTGTTTTCAGATAAGCGGGGTGAATGTTTTTCAGATTCGGCAGCAATGCTTTATCCAGTGGAATCAGAACGCCTTGGCGTATCAAGGTATCCAGCGCGTTGCCGGTCGGTACGATCAAATCATAGCCGGTCGCGCCCGCAGCGAGTTTGGCGAGCATCTCCTCATTGTCGGAAAAATAATCTTGTTCGACGTGGCAATCGCATTGCGCTTCAAAGCGCTCAATCGTCTCCGGTGCGATGTAATTGTTCCAGTTGAATAGTTGCAGGATGCGCTTAGTCGCTTGATCGTGCACGGCGTCGTCTGGTTGCGGCGCGCATCCGATCATTAGAGCGAAGAGTAATGTCACACTCAAACGAACCCAACGCGGCAACGAATCGATCATGACGATTAGGATTTACCCAGCATGCTGTTATCGAAGCGCGTAGCGATGATAATCAGCGTTAAAGTCAGCAGCATCAACAAAGTGGAGACGGCGTTCACTTCCGGCGTGACCGCCACTTTGATCATCGTATAGATTTGGATCGGCAGAATCGGATCACCCACGCCTTTAGTGAAGAAGGTGATGACAAAATCGTCGATCGATAGCGTGAATGACATTAATGCGCCCGCGATGATGGCCGGTCTGATCAAGGGCAGGGTGATTTGCCGGAAAGTTTGCCACGGTGTTGCGCCCAGGTCCCGGGCTGCTTCAAAAATGGATTCATCCATGCCCTGCAAGCGTGCGCGCACGATAATCGCGACAAACCCAATGCAAAAAGTCGTATGGGCGATGATGATGGAGAGCATGCCCAGCGTCAGGTTGAGCACTTGCAGAAAGAACAGCAGCAATGAAACGCCCAGCAGGATTTCCGGCATGGCCACCGGCGTGAATGCCAGAACCGGCAATACTTTCAGCTTGTAGCGATGAATCGCCAAACCGGCCATGGTGCCCAGCACGGTGGCGAGAACGCTGGCGCTAACCGCGATGATCAATGAATTGCGCGCGGCCAGCAGCATTTCATGATTGTGCAATAACGCTTTGTACCAGTGGAATGTGAACCCTACCCATTCGGCATTGAGTTTCGAATCGTTGAATGAAAATACGACCACAATGATCAGCGGAATGTACAAAAAGGCATACACCAGAATCGATACGATCCACAGCGCGGTCAGACGGTGCGATGAGGATTGTTTTGCACGAAAATTCGACATGGCTTTATGTAATTCGGGTGACCGGTTTGGCAAGCCAGGAAAATAATCCAGCGATGCCCAGTACCGCCAGCGTAAGCATGATAGAAAGTGTCGAACCGAACGGCCAATCGCGTGTGCCGAGGAATTGATCCTTGATCAGGTTGCCAATCATGATATCGCCCGTTCCACCCAGAATGTCGGGAATGGCGAACATGCCGAGAACAGGAATGAAAACCAGCGCCGATCCGGAAAATATGCCGGGCAGCGACTGCGGCCAGGTTACGTACCGGAAGCGCTGCCAGCGGTTCGCGCTGAGATCCTGTGCGGCATCCAGCAGAATCGGATCGTGCTTTTCCAGATTGGTGTACAACGGCAGAATCATAAAGGGCAGGTGGACATAGATCATCCCGATCAGCACCGCAAAAGGAGAAAACAGCAGTGTTACCGGCGCCATGCCGAAAATAGCCAGCACGTTGTTGATCAAGTGACTGAGCGCCGATTCCGGGCCGAGGATGATCATCCAGGCATAAATACGGATCAGAAAGTTACTGGCGAACGGCAGCACCACCAGCATGATCATCAGATTACGGAATTTTTTATCGCTGCGGGCGATCAGCAAAGCCAGCGGATAAGCCATGGCGATGCAAATGACCGTGGTGAGGGCAGCTACTGTGAATGATTTGAGGAATATCTCGAAGTAAATGAAATCGCTGAAGAAAAATCGATACGTTTCAATCGTCAAACCGGAATCTGCGACTGTATCTCCCGGCAGGATATGAACCGGCGCCAACCCGCCGAATTCACCCGGCAGGCGGAATGAAGTAAAGATCATGATCAAACTCGGCGCGGCAAAGAATATCAGCAAGAAAGCCAGCGGCGGTGCGCTGATGAGCCATTTGACGAGGCGGCTGGATGTTTGCATATTTTTAATTTGGCTATTGATCCAGTGGAATGAAACTTGCAGTTTCCGTGCGATTATTTTACACCAGGGTCATGAAAGAGATTTTTAATTGATATAGGCATCGATTCGATGTACAGCGACCTGGCCGGTACATTTTTTGGTATAAAACGCATTTATTTTTCCCCTATACTTAGGCCCCGTGAAAACTTATCAATCAATTGACGTGAATCCCATCAAAGGAAAAGAAAATGCCATTTAGCTATAGTAATCAGCTCAGCACAATCATTGGTTTCGCTGAGCAGCAGAATCCGAGATCAATTCTCGATATTGGCATTGGAATGGGACAGTATGGATTTTTGCTGCGCACAAATTTGGAAAACGTAAATCTTTTTGAAATTGATGGTTCAAATGGACGCCAACGCGGCAGGGATCAATGGAAGGTTAGAATCGACGGGATTGAAGGTTTTGCAGGCTATATTACCCCGGTGCACGAGTATTCATACACCAATTTGTTCATCGGCGAGGCGCTGAAATTGCTGCCAGCACTGGGAGATAAAATTTACGACTTAGTGCTTGCGATCGATATTCTGGAGCATTTTGATAAAGAGCAGGGTGTCATTTTTCTAAAAGAGTGCCGACGAGTATGCAAGGGTTCTGTCCTGGTCAGCACGCCGAAGGAATTTATTGAACAAGAAGTCCAGGCGAATCCCCTGGAGAATCATCAATCGCATTGGACTGAGGAGGATTTGAAGCTTTGTGGTTTCGATCATTTTTTACCGAATCCATTGAGCCTGATTGCGATTGCAAACAATAAGAGTGAATAGGATCGCGGCGGATGCAGTCTGATTTACGCAGAATCATGTCAGATTCATCACTCAGAATTCTTTTGCTTGCAAGGAATAAACCTGGAGTCCGGTTAGTCAGGCAAAAACTGCGCGGATTGTTCTTGCCAGCTGATAGCAACGGAATCGCCGATTTCAAAAAGCTTGGCATGACCCGGCACGGAATTGGGAAGCAATGCTTCGATTAACGTGCCGTTGGCCAGTTCGATGATATACGTGGTGACATCGCCGATATACAGGAAATCCTTTATTTTTCCGAGTAATTGCGATTCAATCGCTGTCTCTGGGGATTGCGCAACGATCCGGACTTGTTCCGGACGCACAGCGAAAACACCCTGATCGCCCGCTTTGACATGACCGCTGACCGGCACCGTGACTTCTCCCAATCCCGTGACAGTCAATTTTAAATGCGAAGCCGAAACTTCGATTACTTGGGCGTTCAGCATATTGATTTTGCCGATGAAATCGGCCACGAAGCGATTGACTGGGAAATTGTAGATACGGGATGGTTCGTCGATCTGTTCGATTCTGCCTTGATTCATCACGGCAATGCGATGCGACAACGCCAAGGCCTCATTCTGCGCGTGCGTGACATAAATGAACGTGACGCCGGCGTTGGCTTGCAAATTGATGAGCTCGCGTTGCATACTCTCCCGCAGTTTCTCGTCCAGCGCGCCCAGTGGTTCGTCGAGCAATAATAAGCGCGGCTGATTGATGAGTCCCCGGGCAAAGGCCACGCGTTGTTTTTGCCCGCCCGATAATTCATGCGGGTAGCGATCGGCGAATGGTGTCAGCTCGACTTCCGCCAAGGTCTCGGCGACCCGGGTTTTAATTTCCGCCGGGGTTTTACCCGCCATCTTGAGCGGGAATCCGATATTGCTGGCGACTGTCATATGCGGGAATAATGCATAGCTTTGGAAAACCGTATGAAACGGGCGCTTTTCCGGCGGTAGACCGGCGAGGTCTTCCCCGTCCAGCAAAATTTGCCCGCCGTCGGGTGCATCGAAACCGGCGATCATGCGTAACAATGTCGTCTTGCCGCAACCGGATGGACCCAGCAGCGTAAAGAATTCACCGGCTTGGATGGCTATGCTGATGTTATCGACGGCAATGAAATTACCAAACTGCTTGGTCACATTGCGGATTTCGAGCAGTGTCATGACGTTTCCCGGTGAGAAAACTGACACTTTATCAAAGTTTATTGACGTGCTGAATGTATAAATTCAATGGTTGATCGTGCTGGTTAAATGGATGGAGCATGTACCAAATCTGCCAGCATTGGGCTGTCATTCCCGATTACACGAATCGGAAATGATTAAGCCGGTTCATTATTTGCGGATGTGCCATTGGAAGCAGAGGGTGAATCAGGGATTGCTGTTGCAGCGTTCCGTTTTTCGTTACGCACGATATTCCGCTTGAGACTTTCCGGCCCATTGACCATGGCATCAAAGAAAACCGCAAAATAGCTTTTTTCGATAATGGCATTCTGACGGTTAATTTCCGGCAGCAATAACACGTGCAGTTTCTGAAGGTTGTACCAAGGTACCGCAGGGTATACGTGATGCCCGATGTGATAATTAATATTGTTCCAGAACCATGAATTCACCGGATTGCTGATAATGGTGCGCGTACCGGCAAGCTGACCAGCATTCCAAGGCGTTCCATAGTGTTCCGCCACGAAACGGACGCTATTGAAAAATCCGAAGAAAATGAGCGGCCAGAACCACAGTGCGAAAACCTCAGCCGCAATTCCCTGACTGCTGGCCCATTCAAAAATCATGACGGTAATCACCGCGTGCAGCGCTATTTCACTCCAATGCGCGAGGGCTTTCGCGCCCCGTAATTTTTGGATGGGAAAAATAATAACGAACTGGATGGCCGTCAGCAGTACGCCAATGACGGCATAGGCATAAAAGAGAATGTAATCGCCGATCCCTCGCTTGCCCATCGTGAATGCATCCGGATCTTTAGCGGAACGGTTAAAACGATGATGAAGGAGGTGATCTTCTTTGAAAGCAGTGAAGGAAATGACCAGCGGTATCATGGTAAAAACGCCGAATACCCAATTCTTCCACTTGGCCTTAAACAGCACGCTGTGTGTGCAATCATGCATAAAAGTCACGATGCCCATCTGCATGTAACCCATTGCCAGATAACAAAGCCAAACGATGGCCCAATGCGGGGCATGCCAGGCGATGATGCCAAGTCCTATCCATATGCCGTAAAACAGAGGAATTTTTAGGTTGGGCTGCCAGCGATGCTGATAGAGTGCTTTCAGCTCGGCTTTATCAATAGAATTTGCCATAGCGATATGGCAGGAACTGTAACACAGTAATGGCCCGGAAACCCTGTGTCTTGAAAATAAACTTAAAAATCCAGATTTTAGTACGTGATTTGTTTAATGATTATGGTGAACCGGGAGAGAGCAGGAAGGAGGAGAGACGCCCGTGCATACTCAGTTTTCGGTCAGACTCCGGTGTCTGCAATCTCCGGATGCGCTATAAATTTTTTGTTTTCGTAACAGAGCATGGTACAGGTTACGAATTGAGGCGATATCGTTGGGCTTGGATGATGGCGTTTGAGGTTATTGGAATATCTGCCAAGCCAGCAATCCTGCCAATAAGATTGCGATAAGCGCTAGCAGGCGGTTTTGCCGTTTCTCTTCAATGACCAGATCGGTCATTCTTTTTTCCAGTTCGTGATTGCGGTTCTCGGCTAGTGCCTGGTGGATCAGGCGGGGAAATTCCGGCAGGATGACAGCCCAGTTGGGGGCTTCTTTTTGTACCCGGCTGGCAAATCCGCGCAAGCCGATTTGTTCCGACATCCAGTTTTCCAGGAAAGGTTTCGCTGTTTTCCATAGATCCAGATTCGGATCCAGGTCGCGCCCCAGGCCTTCGATATTGAGCAGGGTTTTTTGCAGCAATACCAATTGCGGCTGGATTTCTACATTGAATTGCCGCGAGGCCTGGAATAATTGCAGCAGTACCCGTCCGAACGAAATTTCTTTCAACGGTTTGTCAAAAATCGGTTCACAGACAGCCCGGACGGCGGATTCGAAATCGTCTACCCGGGTATCTTTAGGCGCCCATCCGGCCTCGACGTGCGCTTGTGCGACGCGCGCGTAATCGCGGCGGAAAAAAGCCAGGAAATTTTGCGCTAGATAATTTTTATCTTCATCGCTGAGCGTTCCCATAATGCCGAAGTCGACCGCAATGTAGCGCCCATCCTTGCCGACGAAGATGTTCCCTGGGTGCATATCGGCATGGAAATAACCATCGCGGAATACCTGGGTGAAGAATATTTCTACGCCAACGCGCGCCAGTTGCGGGATATCGGTGCCTTGCGCGATTAATTCGTCGACATGGCTGATCGGAATGCCTTTGACGCGCTCCATCACCATCACGCTGTTGCGGCAGTAATCCCAATACACTTCGGGCACCAGCAGCAATGGCGAGTCGAGAAAGTTGCGGCGTAACTGGCTGCAATTGGCCGCTTCGCGCATTAAATCCAGTTCGTCGTCCAGATGCCGGGCGAACTCTGAAACAACCTGGCGCAATTTCAGACGCTTACCGTCGGACCATAGCGCTTCAGCCAGCCAGGCGCCGGTGTCCATCAACGCAATGTCATGGGCAATGACTTCCGCGAGATTGGGTCGCAATATTTTAACAGCGACTTCGGTGCCGTCATGCAATACCGCCAGATGAACTTGCGCGACTGATGCGCTGGCGATGGGTGTCGAATCAAACTTGAAAAAAACTTCTTCAACCTTCTGGCCGTATTCTTTTTCCAAGATGGTAAATACCAGATCGGAAGCAAAAGGTGGCACTTGATCCTGAAGCTTGGCCAATTCGTCGGCGATATCGTGCGGCAATATATCGCGCCGGGTCGATAGCATTTGGCCGAATTTCACAAAAATCGGGCCTAATGTCGCCAAAGCCAGCCGTAACCTTTCGCCGCGTGGTTTATCCAGATTCCGCCAGAAGGTTAATGTCTTGACAATGGCGCGCAGGAATCTTAACCGGCTATGGCTCAGGACAAACTCGTCCAATCCGAATTGGAACGCGACGTATTGAATTTTTAAGAGGCGGAATAGGCGCATGTATGATGAGAAAGCGGTGGTGAGAGAAGCCTGGCGGGGCCGTTAAAACAGCGCCAATGGATTGTTATTCATGTCTGATGGGTATTCCGTTTGCTGCGAGAGAAAACATGTATGCGCATTTGATTTTTCATTGTTTCAGATGTTTTGCCGGGTAAGCCGGTTTAATCGTTGTTCCAATTGCTCGGCATCGAATTGCAAGTTTTGCACTTCTTGTGCAAAGTGACCGATAGCCTCGGGCTTTGTCAGAAATCCGCTTTCCTCGGTCCAATATTCAGCAAGCGCCTGCGACAAGCGCTCAACATTTTCAACTGGCCACCGAATGAGATGCTCGCTGGCTTGCCCAACCCGATGGGCGGGAATATCACCGATTGTTTTGCTCAGATCCTGCTCAAAAATGACACGAAGATCGATTTGCTTGCCAATAGCGATCAATTCATCCGCCAGCAGTTGATCACCGGTAATGGCGATCGAATCGAATGCGCTCACTTCCCGTGTCAGCAGCTTGGACACAATCAACGGTGAAAAAGTAAGCGTCGTGTCCGCGCACATCGCGCTGCTGGCTTGTTGCATCTCTCCTGATGCGTCGATGAGCACACTGAAGTTAACCAGCGGCGGCACCCGGATACCGATTGTTTTACCGGTAAAAGTTTGCAATCGCTCGCATGCCCACCGCTCATTGCGTAAAACATGATTGATGGACGTGGTTACAACGGATGTCAGCATTATATTTAACGTTAGAAGATTGTAATAAGCGGAATAAAAGAAAAAGCCCCGTTTATTTAATTCAGCGTTTGATGCCACTGGCGCAGCGGTTATTTCTTCCACCCTTACAACAGGCTCTCGAGTATAGCACTATAACCGCTATCCATTATACCGGTCTGCATGTCTTCTGGTCGCGCTTGAAAAAGCTTGATTTTAGATTATGCTTTAGCCGTCCAGCTTTTTCTTCAAGATGGCGTTGACTTGCGCGGGGTTGGCTTTGCCTTGGGTGGCTTTCATGATCTGACCGACCAGCGAGTTGAAGGCTTTTTCCTTGCCGGCGCGGTAATCGGCGACTTGCTGCGCGTTGGCGGCGAGCACTTGGTCGACGATTTTTTCGATGGCGCTATCGTCGGAAATTTGCTTGAGTCCCTTGGCGGCGATAATGGCGTCGGCATTTTTGTCCAGTTCGCCGTTCCACAGGCTTTCGAACACCGTCTTGGCGGCTTTGCCAGAGATCGTGCCATCACCGATGCGTTTCAGCAGCGCGGCGAGTTGCGCCGGGTTGATCGGGCAGGCGGTGATTTCGATGCCTTCCTTGTTTAGTTGCGCGCTGATCTCACCCATGATCCAGTTGGCGCACAGTTTGGCTTGCGCGGGCAATTCCCGGATGGTGGCTTCAAAGTAATCCGCCATTTCGCGCGAGCCTGTTAGCACGGCGGCGTCATAGGCGGACAATGCGAATTCCGCTACATAACGGTCCCGCCGCGCTTGCGGTAGTTCCGGCAGGGCGGATTTGACTTGTTCGATCCAGCTTGCGGAGATCTTCACGGGTAACAAATCCGGGTCGGGGAAGTAGCGGTAGTCGTTGGCGTCTTCCTTGGTGCGCATGGTGCGGGTTTCATCTTTATTGGCGTCGTACAGCCGGGTTTCCTGGCGGATCGCACCGCCGTCTTCGAGAATTTCGATCTGCCGCCGGGCTTCGTAATCGATGGCTTTTTCCAGGAAGCGGAACGAGTTCAGATTCTTGATTTCGCAGCGCGTGC
>MSXT01000012.1:10008-125339 GCA_002083595.1 Proteobacteria bacterium ST_bin16
CTTCCTGCATGTTGCCGTCGCAAATGCCGATCCAGCGTACCAGGGCGTGCAGTGTTTTGGCGTATGCCACCGCTTCCGCGCTGCTGCGCATGTCCGGTTCGGAGACGATTTCCAGCAGCGGCGTGCCGGCGCGATTCAAGTCGATGCCGCTCATGCCGTGAAAATCCTCGTGCAGCGATTTACCGGCGTCTTCTTCCAAGTGTGCGCGTGTCAGGTGGATGGTTTTTTCAACACCGTCGATTTGAATCGCGATCGTGCCGCCTTGCACCACCGGTAATTCGTACTGGCTGATTTGATAGCCTTTCGGTAAATCGGGATAGAAATAATTCTTGCGCGCGAAAATGGACGGCGAATTGATTTTCGCGCCGACCGACAAGCCGAACTTGATCGCTCGTTCGACCGCGCCTTTGTTCAGCACCGGCAGCACGCCGGGCAGCGCAAGATCGATCACGCAAGCTTGCGTGTTGGGCGGCGCGCCGTAGGCGGTGGAAGCGCCCGAGAAGATTTTGGAGTGCGTTGAAAGTTGCGCATGAACTTCAAGACCGATGACAATTTCCCACTGCATAATGAATTTTCCAGCTAAATATTTATTTCACAAATGAAGGTTAATTTTAAACCGGCGATTGGTTATGCCAATCCGTAGCCAATTGGTATTGGTGCGCAACGTTGAGCATTTGCGCTTCCTTGAAGTAATTGCCGATGATGTGCAAACCGATGGGGCGGTTTTTGTCGCCAAAACCAACGGGAATCGACATGGCTGGCATGCCGGTCAGATTGGCGGCGCTGGTGTAGATATCGGATAAATACATCTGGATCGGGTCGCCGCTTTTTTCGCCCAGATTGAACGCGACGGTCGGCGTTGTCGGCCCCATGATGATGTCGCATTGCTGGTAAGCTTCGGCAAAATCCTGCGCGATCAGGCGGCGCAGCTTCTGCGCTTTGATGTAATAGGCATCGTAATAACCGTGCGATAACACATAGGTGCCGATCAGAATCCGCCGTTTCACTTCGGGACCGAAACCTTGCGCGCGCGATTTGCGGTACATATCGGCTAGATCGGTGTACGACTCGGCGCGATGACCGTAGCGCACACCGTCAAAACGGGATAAATTGCTCGATGCCTCGGCGGGCGCCAGCACATAATAAACCGGGATTGCCAGCGGCGCGTTCGGCAAGGAAATCTCGACCGTTTGCGCACCCAGTTTGCGGTATTCATCCAGTGCTTTGTCGATTGCGCTGGCAACGTCGTTGCTCATGCCCGCGGCGAAATATTCCTTCGGCAGGCCGATACGCAAGCCCGCTAACGGCTTTTGCAGATCGCGCGCATAGTCTTCGGCTTCGCGTTGCAGACTGGTGGAGTCGCGCGCATCGAACCCGACCATGACATTCAGCAGCAGGGCTAAATCTTCCGCCGATTTGGCCATCGGGCCGCCTTGATCCAGACTGGAAGCAAACGCGATCATGCCGTAGCGCGACACCAATCCATAGGTCGGCTTGATTCCCGAGATACCGCACAATGCAGCGGGCTGGCGGATCGAGCCGCCGGTATCCGTGCCGGTGGCCGCGCATGCCAATCGGGCTGCCACCGCGCAGGCTGCGCCGCCCGAGCTGCCGCCCGGTACCGCGGCATGATCCCAGGGATTTTTCACCGGGCCATAATAGGATGTTTCATTGCTCGACCCCATAGCGAATTCGTCCATGTTGGTCTTACCGATGTTGACCGCACCGGCTTGATTGAAACGCTCGATAACCCCGGCGTCGTACGGTGAGACGAAATTCGATAGCATTTTTGAACCGCACGTGGTCAACCAGCCTTTGGCGCAGAAAATGTCTTTCTGCGCGATCGGGATGCCGGTGAGCGGACCGGCTTGTCCGGCGGCGATCATTTGGTCGGCTGCGCGCGCTTGCGCCAAACTGATGTCTTCGCTGACGGTGATGAAGGCATTGTATTCTGGGTTGAGCTGCTTGATGCGTTTCAGGAATTCGGCGGTTAATTCCGTGCTGGAAATTTTTTTTCCGGCAAGCTGAATCGAGAGCTGTTTAAGGCTGGCGTTAAACATGGATTTACTGATGAGAGAAAAATAAAATGTTGCGTATAATTGCGCTGTTTTTTAAGTCTTGTGCTTTCTTTGGCTTGCCTTGCTACGATAGTCTGTTCTGCTATTCAATAACTTGTGGCACCAGATACAGACCGGCTTCGACTTGCGGTGCTATTGATTGATATAATTCGCGTTGGTCGGTTTCAGTAACTTCATCTTCACGCAAACGCTGCACGACACTTTGCGCATGAGACATGGGTTCCACTGTCGATGTATCGACTGCTTGCATGGATTCAATCAAATTGAAAATACCGGACAATTGAGTCAAAGTTTCTTTGGCCTCATTGTCGTCAATTTCGATATACGCAAGATCAGCAATGCGTTTTACGTCGCTAACAGATAAAGTCATTTTAACCGGTAACCTTATATTCAAATAACTATTAGAGTATCATGCCCCGTTTTAACCGGCGTATTATTTTTTGATGGTTTTATTTATTATTCGCTCTCATCATAATTATTAATAACGGATTCTGCCACTATGTTTAATTTCTTGAACAACAATATCCTTGGAAGCTATTTCTCAACAGACATGGCGATTGATCTGGGCACGGCGAATACGCTGATTTATGTCCACGGCCAAGGTATCGTGTTGGACGAACCCTCTGTAGTCGCAATCCGTGAAGAAAGCGGAGCCAACGGCAAAAAAATGATCCAGCAAGTGGGTCTTGCCGCCAAGCAAATGCTGGGCCGCACGCCGGGTAACATTACCGCGA
Organism: Proteobacteria bacterium ST_bin16; assembly: GCA_002083595.1. Taxonomy (GTDB): domain Bacteria; phylum Pseudomonadota; class Gammaproteobacteria; order Burkholderiales; family Nitrosomonadaceae; genus Nitrosomonas. Next base: position 12,821 of record MSXT01000012.1, read on the forward strand.
TCCGCCCGATGAAAGACGGTGTGATTGCCGATTTCACCGTGACCGAGCAGATGCTCAAGATGTTCATCCGCCGGGTGAATCCGCCACGCTTGCTGTCCGCCAATCCACGCATTGTGATTTGTGTTCCTTACGGCTCCACGCAAGTGGAACGCCGTGCCATCCGTGAAGCGGCTTATGGCGCGGGCGCACGTAAAGTGGAGTTGATCGAGGAGCCGATGGCGGCGGCGCTGGGTGCGGATATGCCGGTTGAATCACCCACCGGTTCGATGGTGGTCGACATCGGCGGCGGTACCACCGAAGTGGGTGTGATTTCACTGGGTGGTATCGTGTATTCCAATTCGGTGCGGGTGGGCGGGGATAAATTTGACGAAGCGATCATTAATTATATCCGCCGTAACTACGGCATGCTGATCGGCGAGGTCACCGCGGAAATCATTAAAAAGGAAATCGGTTCGGCTTTTCCCGGTTCGGAAGTGCGTGAAATTGAAGTGAAGGGCCGCAATCTGGCGGAAGGTATACCGCGCAGTTTCACCATTTCCAGTAACGAAATTCTGGAAGCGCTGGCGGAACCGTTGAACAGCATCGTCAGCGCGGTTAAATCGGCACTGGAACATACGCCGCCGGAATTGGGTTCGGATATTGCCGACAAAGGCATGGTGATGACCGGTGGCGGCGCGTTGTTGCGCGATATTGACCGGTTATTGATGGAAGAAACCGGATTGTCTGTTATTGTCGCCGATGATCCGCTGACCTGCGTGGTGCGCGGCGCCGGTATCGCGCTGGAGAACATGGATCGGTCCATCGGCATTTTTGCCCGTGATTAAATCTATTAGTTGGTTAATTATTTTTATCTCTTTCCTTACTGGTTGAAAAATAAATCGATATTTGAATACGGGACGTAATGGAAACAGTTCCTCAGTTTTTCAGACATGGCCCCGGCCCGTTCACGCGACTGTTTGTATTCACCTTGTTGTCCTGTTTACTCATCGCTGAAGATACGCGTCTTAAGTATTTCCCGCAATTCCGCCAGACCATCGGGGTGATCATCTTTCCATTGCAGAAAATTGCTTATATTCCCGCCAGCATTTACGACCAAATCGGCGAATTCATTGCCAGTTTCTATTTGCTGGAAGAAAACGAAAAGCTCAGGCGGCTCTATCTGGACAATCGTGAACAACTGCTGAAACTACATGCCTTGGAAGCCGAGAATGTGCAATTGCGCAAACTACTGGGTGCGGTACAGCAAATTGAAACGGCCACTAAAACCAAAGCAGTCCTGGCGGAAATTCTGTCCACGCCGCGCGACCCGTTCAGTCATAAAATTACTTTGAATAAAGGCAGTCAGCATCATATTCAATTGGGTCAAGCGGTGATTGACGATCAGGGCATCGTCGGGCAAATTACGCAACTGTACCTTTGGTCATCGGAAGTTACGCTGTTGACCGATAAGGATCATTCGGTGCCGGTGCAAGTGGTGCGTAACAGTTTACGCTCGGTGGTGTCCGGTACCGGTAAAAACGATGAATTGGAGTTGCGTTATTTATCCGTGAACACGGATATTCAGCAAGGCGATTTGCTGGTTACCTCCGGTATCGGCGGGGTTTATCCTCCCGGTATCCCCGTTGCGGTGGTGTCAAGAATTGAGCGCGATCCGACGGGTGATTTTGCGCAGATTATCAGTACACCCATTGCCGGTGTGGACCGGAACCGGCAAGTTTTGATTCTGGCGCTGGTACAGCCCGAATCCAACGAATCTCAAGAGATGCCTGCAATTGAACCCGGGAAAAATTAAAGAGGGTCACGCCAACAAGGACCATTACATCAGACAGGATGTATTCGTGCCTGCCAGTAATTGGTTTGTCGCTGCCAGTTTGATTATTGCGTCGATTCTGAATTTCTTGCCGCTACAGGGTGAATTCCTGTTGTTACGTCCGGACTTTTTAGCGCTTACAATCGCGTATTGGAATATCAATTACCCGCACAAAATGGGTATGAGCGTTGCTTTCGGCCTGGGATTGATGATGGATGTCGGTAACGCTGGCATACTGGGGCAGCACGCCTTGGCTTATTCTATTGTGGTCTATCTCACTTTGGTTTTTGGCCGCCGGTTGCGGCTGTTCACGCCGGTAAAACAAGCGCCGCAGATTGGTTTGGTGTTGTTGATGATGCAGTGGATCATTGTATTGGTTGCACTATCGACGGATTCTTTATTACCGGATTGGCAATATTACCTGGCTACGGTGGCGGGAGCGTTACTGTGGGTGCCGGTTTCTTATCTGTTTACGCTGCTGTTGCGGCAAAAACCAGACCCCGATGCGTTATGAAACAACATGTTGAACTGAGAAATCATCCGGCCGAATTACATAAATTCCGTCTTCGTCTCAGTATCAGCGCGGGTTTTGTGTTGATCCTGTTGTTGATTCTGTATGCGCGTTTCTATTACTTGCAGGTTATCCAGCAGGAACACTATCAGACACTGGCGGAGGCGAACCGGATTTCCATTTCGCCGCTGGTTCCTAATCGCGGTCTGATTTATGACCGTAGCGGCAGGATATTGGCGCAGAATTATTCAGCCTACACATTGGAAATCGTACCCAGTCAAATCAAAGATCTTGACGCGACACTGAATGAGCTGGCGGATATTATCGAGATCACGCCGACCGATCGTCAGCGTTTCAAAAAATTGCTGAAGGAAAGTAAGCGCTTTAAAAGCTTGCCGGTTCGAAGCCGTTTGACCGATGAGGAGATCGCTACTTTCGCGGTTAACCGTTACCGTTTTCCGGGGGTGGAAATTAAGGCGCGTGTGCTGCGCCAGTATCCGGAAAAAGAGATTGTTTCGCATATTGTTGGCTATATCAGCCGCATCAACGACCAGGATCTCGATCAGCTCGAACGCAACGAGGAGCTCCATAATTATCGCGGTTCTCAGCACATTGGCAAAATCGGGATTGAACAGAGTTATGAAAAACAATTACATGGCATCACCGGTTTTGAGGAAGTCGAGACCGACGCGGCTGGCCGTTCGATTCGCGTATTGTCGCGCACGCCGCCGCTTTCCGGCAGTAATCTGATTTTATCGCTGGATCTCGGGTTGCAGGAAGCCGCGGAAAAAGCATTCGGCGACCGCCGCGGCGCGCTGGTTGCGTTGGATCCGAATAACGGTGAAGTGCTCGCGTTTGTCAGCAAACCGGGCTACGACAACAATCTTTTTATTGGCGGTATCGATCAGGAAAACTGGAATCTGCTCAACAAATCGATTGACCGGCCGCTCAACAACCGGGCGCTGCGCGGTGTGTATCCGCCCGGTTCGACATTCAAGCCATTCATGGCGCTGGCGGCGCTCGAACTGGGGAAACGCACGCCGGAATACAGCATGAGCGATCCCGGTTTCTTTTCTCTGCCGGGCGTGGAGCGCCGTTACCGCGATTGGAAACCGGGCGGGCATGGCCGGGTCGATTTGCATAAATCGTTGGTGGTTTCATGCGATACCTATTACTACAGTCTCGCCAACGATCTCGGCATCGACAATATCCATAGCTTTATCGGTCAATTCGGTTTGGGCAAAAGAACCGGGATTGATATCGAAGGCGAAGTGGCCGGATTGCTGCCTTCGTCCGCTTGGAAGATGAGCCAATATAAACAAAAGTGGTACGCTGGCGATACCATCTCCGTATCCATCGGTCAGGGCTATAACCTGGCTACGCCGCTCCAGCTGGCATTCGCCACCATGGTCATCGCGAATAACGGCAAGGCGTATGCGCCACGTCTGGTGAAACAGATTCAGAACAGCCAGACCGGGGAAGTTGAGGATATTCCGGCGAGGCTGCTGTACAGCTTGAATCTCAAACCGAAAAATCTGGAAGTGGTCAAGAACGCGCTGGTGGATGTGACCCGTCCCGGCGGCACTGCGGCAAAAGCTGGCGCCAACGCGGCGTATACGTTTGCCGGTAAAACGGGTACTTCGCAAGTGATCGCCATAAAGCAGGGGGAGCGTTACAATGAAAAAGCGATCAACGAGCGGCATCGCGATCATGCGATGTTTATTGCTTATGCGCCAGCCGAGAATCCCAAAATTGCCCTGGCGGTGTTGGTGGAAAATACCGGAACCGGCGGTTCTACCGCAGCGCCGATAGCGCGGCAGGTGTTCGATTATTTCTTATTGGGAAAACCGTCCGAAGCGGCCATGGCGCATTTAGCCGAACCTGCGGCAGGTCATGATCATGACCATGAGCATTTATAGGCAATGTAAATGGGCAAACAGTCACGGTTTTTGTTGATAACAGCATATTGAAATTCACCGGCATGGTCGAAATTAAAAAAATCTGGCACTTTCTGACACGCTATATCGATAGTTTTTTGCTGATCGGGCTGCTGACATTGATGGCTGTCGGATTGATCGTGCTCTACAGCGCCACCGGAGCAAATATGGCCAGAGTCAGCAATCAAGTGATCAATATGCTGATTGCGTTGGTTGTTATGTGGCTGGTTGCGAATATTCCGTTGCAGCAGATTATGCGGCTGGCTTTGCCTATGTATATCCTGGGGCTAGTTTTACTGGTCGGTGTGGCTTTGTTCGGTGAAATCAATAATGGCGCGCGGCGCTGGTTGAATATCGGCGTGACACGCATTCAACCGTCCGAGTTGATGAAAATCGCCATACCGTTGATGATGGCCTGGTATTTCGACAAGCATGAAATCACGTTGCGTCTGAAAGACTATATCGGCGCGACGGTGCTGCTATTGTTGCCGGTTTTGCTGATTCTGCGCCAGCCTGATCTCGGCACCGCCATTCTGATTGCCTCGAGCGGTTTTTACGTGCTGTTTCTGGCAGGGTTGTCGTGGCGCATCATTGCTGGGCTGGCGGTAACAGTAGCGGGCAGTTTGCCGGTATTCTGGACGATCATGCATGATTATCAGCGGCGGCGTATCATCACGCTGCTTGATCCTTCACAGGATCCGCTTGGTGCGGGGTATCACACCATCCAATCGTCCATCGCCATCGGTTCCGGCGGAATTGTGGGGAAAGGCTGGCAGAACGGCACGCAGACGCAGTTGGATTTTTTGCCGGAACAGAGCACTGATTTTATCTTTGCGGTTTTTTCCGAAGAGTTCGGATTGATGGGGAATACGGTATTGCTGCTGCTGTATTTATTGGTGATCGGCCGGTGCTTGGTGATTACCGCTAATGCCTCGACACAGTTCACGCGATTGATCGCCGGTTCAATTACACTGACTTTTTGTACTTATATCTTCGTTAACATGGGCATGGTTAGTGGTATCCTTCCGATCGTCGGCGTTCCGCTGCCATTGATCAGCTATGGCGGCACGTCGATGGTGACAATGTTGCTTGGTTTTGGTATTTTGATGAGTATTCAGACACATCCTAAACTTGTAAAGACATGACAAACCTGTATTCAAGATTTCACAAAGCGCATCACTATTTGTCGGTAAGAACCGCGCCGAGCGCTGGAATGGCCTCGGTAATGGTGTTAGCGTTATTGACTGCTTGCAGCACTACGCCGCAATATCAGGGTACTGCTGCATCGAAGCAAAAAAACAAATGGGTTGCGTCCATACCGGATACCGGCAAGAGTTCCGGTTCAGCCGCCAGAAAAGGCGGAGGATATTATCTGGATGATGGCCCGGAGGATAATCCCCCGGCTGACTTGCATCTGATTCCGGATGCCGTGCCCAGGGCTGAACCGTTGCGACAGGCCAATATGCAGCCCTATGTCGCATTGGGAAAGAATTTCAAACCAATGACCGAATTGAAGTCATATAAAAAACGTGGCATCGCATCCTGGTATGGCCGCCGTTATCATGGCAACAATACCGCCTCGGGCGAAGTCTATGACATGTATGCCATGACCGCGGCGCATCCTACCTTGCCCTTGCCTAGTTATGCCCGGGTGACTAATCTGGATAATGGCAAATTCGTGATCGTGCGTTTGAATGATCGCGGGCCGTTTTTGTCCGACCGCTTGATCGATTTGTCGTATACCGCCGCCTATAAATTGGGCATTCTGGCGGGTGGCAGCGGCCGTGTTGAAGTCGAAAGCATCGTGCTGGAAGGTTCGGCCACATTGGCCAGCAGCGGCAAACCATCCGCATCGCTGCCCGCAACCGATAGCGATGCGGTGATGAATATGGTTTACCTGCAATTGGGCGCATTCGGCTCATCCGATAACGCGCATAATTTTCTCACGCAAGTCCGGCAGAAGCTTCCATCGCTCAAGGATGCCGTTAGTATTACAAAAAATAACGGTTTGTATAAAATTCACGCCGGTCCTTATCCCGATCAAACGGTTGCGAAGCTGGCAGCCAACACCATCAGCCAGCAACTGGCCATAACACCCGTACTGGTGACCGACTAAACCGGGGCAAAAAAAATCCCTATTGCAAGCAATAGGGATTAAAGGGCCTCGTCATAAAATCATTCATCGCACAAGCAACGGTCGAATGTAAAAACATCTTCCTCAGTAAAAGTATCACGACAATTTTTTACATTCCGGCTTCGATATTTCTATCGATATTGCGATAACTGATTTTAAGTTTAATACCTACTGAGTACCTTTGAAGATGAAAACAGAGAGGAAATATACCCTTATATCCAAATCATGCTTGTGACTTTTGTCACATACGGGTGTAACCTCGATGTGTATATTCATTAACCTATTAATCTAAAAGCATTTGTGTCTGAATATTTGTATGCCGGATGATTTTCCGTTAAATGCCCTTATCGCGGTGTATTTTCAGTGCGGATCAGCTTTACGCAACACTTATACCGTTCCGCTGTGCATGGCATCTCAGCTTTAATACCGGTCACCGGTTTTTGCGGCGAGTGATAGTAGCCGTTAATTCAGCCCATTTCTATAGGATAAATTCCCTATTTTTTAACCGTGGTATATACGCTATAATCCGCAGGCATTTGTATTTTAGAGGGAAATTTTATCTCTCGATATCTGGAAATTGAGCAACGGCGCGGCTCCGAATTTTTTCTTATTGTAAGTTCATTGCATGAATAGTGATGGTTTTGTTCCAAAAGATCCTTTAGATTGCGATGCCGCAATTCCCGCTTCGCTTGTTCTGAGTGAGCAACAACTGAGAGAGTTGTTCGACGATACAAAAGATTTAATTCAGAGCGTCGCACCGGATGGCCGTCTTCTTTTTGTCAATCGCGCCTGGCGTGAAGCGCTTGGTTATACCGCCGGCGAAGTGGCAACATTGACTATCTTCAATATCGTTCATCCCAGCCACCATGTGCAGTGTCAGGAATTCATTCAGCGGATCATGGCGGGAGAGAATGCCGGATTAATCGAGATCCCTTTTCAGACTAAGGATGGGCAAACCATCATGGTCGAAGGCAATGTCAGCCTGTACGTTGCAGATGGCCAGCCGGTTGCGACGCGCGGTATTTTCCGGAATATTACCGGACGTAAAGCGGCCGAGGCGGAAAGTCTGGCGCTGAAGCAAAATCTCGAACACACCGTAATTCAGCGGACTGCCGAGCTGCAAGCCAGTGAAAAGCGCTTCCGCAATTTGGTCGCCAGCATACCGGGCGCAGTGTATGAATTTTGTGTCGATGCCGTAGGATGCCGCTCACTTCCCTTCATGAGTGAAGGAATTGAAAATTTAGTGGGATGCACATCGGCCGAATGCATGGCGGATGTTGAAGTTTTGTTTCAAATGATACCCAGCGATGCTGTACCGGCTTTGGAAAAATCCATCCGGGATTCCATGGAAAAGCTGGTCCCCTGGTTTTATGAGTTTCCCGTGCAAACCCCCACGGGGATGAAATGGTTGCGCGGTTATTCAATACCGCAGCGGGAAGCCGATGGCAATACGCGCTGGCACGGTGTATTGGTCGATGTTACCCCGCAGAAGCAAATGGAGACTGCATTACGGGAAAATGAGCAGCTTTTCCGCAGTTTGACCGAAGCCGCGTCAGTCGGCATCTTTCGCACGGATGCGGCGGGCAAATGTTTATACGTGAATGAACGCTGGTGCCATATGAACGGTCTGGATGCCAGTGCAGCGGCAGGTCATGGATGGATTGCAACCATTCATCCGGAGGACCGGGAAAGAGTCATCGCGGAATGGAATGACGCAGTGCAGTGGCAGCAGCCGTTCATGTGCGAATATCGTTTTCAAACTAAAGAACAAACAACGGCCTGGATTCTGGGGCAGGCACAGGCGGAACGCGATCAGAATGGCGATGTGCGGGGTTTCGTCGGCACAATCACCGATATTACCGACCTGAAAATGAAGGAAGCCGAACTGGCGGAATCGCGCAATCTGCTGAAAACGATCGTCGATACGGTTCCGGTACGGATTTTCTGGAAGGATAAACAATCGTGTTACCTCGGTTGCAATCCTATTTTTGCGCGCGATGCCGGGATGACATCGCCGCAGGAGATTATCGGTAAAGTGGATTACGATCTGAGCTGGACAAAGGAACAAGCCGACCACTATCGAAATGACGACAAGCGGGTGATCAGTTCGGGAACATCCATGCTGTATTACGAAGAACCCTTGAATAATGCCGCCGGTGAAAAGCTTTGGATAGAAACTTCCAAAGTGCCGCTGCTCAGTACCCGGAAGGAAATCATCGGTGTGCTCGGAATCTATCAGGATGTTTCCAAGCAAAAGCAGGCGAATGACTCGATGCGTCTGGCGGCCGCGATTTATCAGTCGAGCAATGAGGCCATTATGGTCATGGATGAGAACAACCGGATTATTCAGGTTAATCCGGCTTTTACCCGCATGACCGGCTACGAGATGGCGGATGTGCTGGGTAAGGATCCGGCCATGTTCCGCTCAAACCGGCACGATGAAGCTTTTTATCAGGAAATCAAGCGCAAACTCCTGGATGAGGGTCATTGGCAGGGGGAAATCTGGGATCTGCGCAAGGATGGTTCGGTTTATGCCAAATGGCTCAATATCAGCGTGATCCGTCATCCATCCGGGCATGTGCATTATTACGTTTCGCAGTTTTCCGATATTACCGAGAAAAAGAAAAAAGACGAAATCATTCTGTTTCAAGCCAATTACGATCCACTGACCGGCTTACCCAACCGTAATTTGTTTAAAGAGCTGCTGGATCAGGAAATCAAGAAATCGCAGCGCAGCAAGTCACCGCTGTCGTTATTACTGATGGATTTAGATCATTTCAAGGATATCAACGATACACTGGGACATGACAAAGGGGATGAGCTGCTGAGAGAAGTGGCTTCGCGCATTAAATCCTGTGCCAGTAAAACCGATATCGTTGCCCGCTTGGGCGGGGACGAGTTTGCGGTAATTTCATCGAAGTGCGGCGATAACAAAGCCGCCGCAACGATTGCGCAGCTCATCACACAGAAACTGAACAAACCTTTTAGACTCCGGCATAACCGGGCTGATCACTACATCTCCACCAGTATCGGTATCGTTTTTTATCCGCAAGATGGCGCCGACCGGAAAAGCCTGATGAAACATGCGGACCAGGCGATGTATGCGGCAAAACTGGAAGGGCGTAACCGTTTTTGCTACTTTACCCCTTCCATGCAACAAGCGGCGCATGAAAAAATGCTGTTGATGCAGGATTTGCGTCAGGCCATCGTCAAAAACGAACTGCGTGTTTATTATCAGCCGATCCTGGAGTTGTCCAGTGAACGCATTGTTAAAGCCGAAGCGCTGCTGCGCTGGAATCATTCGAAACGGGGCATGATCAGTCCGGCCATCTTCATTCCGCTGGCCGAAGAGAGCGGCTTAATCCTGGAAATCGGCGAAATGGTATTCCGCCAATCGATCGATCTGATCGATCAATGGCGGAAGCGACTGGGTTATGTCATACAAATCAGCGTGAATATTTCACCGATCCAGTTCAAACACATGAACGATTATCACTGGATCGACAGTCTGATCCGGCTGGGATTGCCCGGCGACTGCATCAACGTGGAAATTACCGAAGGCTTGCTGTTAAAGGATTCTGCCGTGGTGCAGCAGAACCTGCTGGAACTTCGCAATAATGGCATTGAAGTTTCCATCGATGATTTCGGCACCGGATTTTCCTCGTTATCTTATCTGAAAAAATTCGATATCGATTTTCTTAAAATCGACTACTCCTTTGTGCATCAATTAATGGGTAATGCAACTGATCGCGCACTGGTGGAAGCTATTATCGTCATGGCGCACAAATTGGATATCAAGACCATCGCGGAAGGCGTCGAAACCGAAGCGCAGCAGGATTTGCTGACGCATTTCGGCTGCGATTATGTGCAAGGTTTTCTTTATTCGGTTGCGGTTTCTCAGCAAGAATTTGAGCAATTATTAATCGAACAGGAAAACCGGAAAAAAGCATAAGCCCGTCAGTAATCTTGAGGGAGCTGCTCCGGCATTATCGAGCCAATGTTTTCAGCAGAATCACACTTTCCTTCAAGCGGCTGAGTCCGCGCTCCTGAAAACGCGGATTCTGTGCCAGCACATTGTGCTGCGACAGCAGGGTAATTCCGGCATGCGCCTGGAACAGCGCGGTGACTTCATGCAAAGGCACCGCAAAAGGCGGTCCGGTCATCTCATGCTGCGGATAGTCGAGCGTGATGAGCAGGATGTGCGTATTCGCCGGAACAATCTGCAACAGATGATCCACATAACGCTTGCGCAGATCCGGCGGCAATGCCACCAGCGCGGCGCGGTCGTATACGGCGCTGACATCGCGCATATCTTCTGCGCTTAAATCGAAAAAATCGCCGCACAAAATAGCGATATCATTCGCTTCCCAGTGCATGAACCGGCTGTGCGCATGGTTCTGTGGTGTCAAATCGTTTTCGCTGAAAAATGCCTGCGCCGCCGTGGCGCTTAACTCAACGCCTCGCACGGCATGTCCTTGTTGACGCAGCCACAGCATATCGTGACTCTTGCCGCACAGCGGCACGAAGACGGTACTGTCGCGGTTCAGTTGCAACGTGTGCCAGAATTCAAGCAAATACGGATTGATCCCGGTTTGATGAAAACCGGTTTCATTCCGCTCCCACCGTTCCAGCCAGTATGCTTTTCTACTTTGCACTTGCGGATTATCGTCAGTCATGGCGCAGTTTGATGTTTCTGCAGTACGACGAGCAATTGTCCGGCGGAGACACCATCCCCCTGGCGGCACAGAATGCGTTCAACGGTGCCGCTGAGTGGAGCTTCCACGGCAATTTCCATTTTCATCGCTTCGATGACGATCAAGACATCACCAGCCTTGACCTGCTGGCCTTCCTGGGCCAGTATTTTCCACACCGTGCCGGTGACCGGCGAAGCGATGGCGTGACTGCCTTCTGGTAAGTCCAATTCGCTTTGCGCGTCGGCTTCGTCGAGATCCGATTCGCTGGCGAATTCCATTTGTCCGTTGATGCTCCAGCGCTCGCGTTCGGCTTCAAAGGCGGCTTGCTGCCGGGTTTTGAAGGCATGGATCGCCGCTTGGTTCTGTTGCAGAAACAGGTGATGTTGCTGCAAACTGAACGTGGTTTCTTCAACGTGCAGTTGAAATTGTCCACGGATGAAATCCTTGCGCAGTTTCAGCAATTCACTTTCGCTGACCGGATAAAAACGGATCTGGTCGAAGAAACGCAGCAGCCAAGGTTTGCCATCCTTGAAATCGGCGGTTTGGCGGTAGCGGTTCCATACCGGCAGCGTGCGCCCAACGAATTGATAGCCCCCCGGGCCTTCCATGCCGTAAATGCATAAATACGCCCCGCCAATACCCACGGCATTTTCCGGTGTCCAGGTGCGTGCCGGATTGTATTTGGTGGTCACCAGGCGATGGCGTGGATCGGCCGGTACGGCGACCGGCGCGCCCAAATACACATCGCCCAAACCGAGAACCAAGTAACTGGCATCAAATACAATACGGTGCACTGCTTCGATACTATCCAATCCATTGATACGGCGGATGAATTCGATATTGCTCGGGCACCACGGCGCGTCGCTGCGCACCGATTGCATATATTTTTCAATTGCCAGGCGTGTTGCCGCATCGTCCCAGGATAGCGGCAGATGCACGATACGAGATGGCACCGCCATGCTGCTGATGTCCGGCAAGGATTGTTCCGCGGCGAGCAAAGTTTGCAGCAGGCTGTCACGCGGCAGAATTTGCGCGTCGAAATGAATTTGCAGCGAACGGATTCCCGGTGTCAGATCGATAATGCCGGGCAAATTGGCGTGCTGCATCCATTCCATCAAGGCATGCGCGCGCAAACGCAAATCCAGATCGAGCACCATCGGGCCGTATTCCACCAGCACGTAGCGATCGCCGGATTGCCGGTAAGTGACTTGCAGTTGCTGCGGGCTTGCTGCAATTTCGTGCAGGACCGGACTCGGCAATGTGGTGATATCGCTGGCGAAGCGCTGTTGCGGCAGCGCGTGCAGCGAGCGGACAAATTCATTTTGCTGCTTTTCCAGCACTTGTGCTTGTTCCAGCGTCAGCAGCCGGAAACGGATCTGGTCGCCCGGCCTGAGCTGCCCGGTTTTCCATAATTCGGCATGAGCCACGGTCACTGGACAGACGAAACCGCCCAGGCTCGGGCCGTCCGGCCCCAGAATGATCGGCATGTCGCCGGTAAAATCGACCGCGCCGATGGCGTACGCCGTATCGTGAATATTGGACGGATGCAAACCGGCCTCGCCACCGTCGCTACGGGCCCACTGCGGTTTCGGGCCGAGCAGGCGCACGCCGGTGCGGCTGGAGTTGTGATGCACTTTCCAATCCGTGTTGAAGAACGTTTCGATATCCGCATCGGTGAAAAAATCGGGCGCGGCGTGCGGGCCGTATAAAACACCGATTTCCCATTGATGCGTGTAGCGAGGGATCAATTCCGCTGCTAGCACCGTTTGTGCCGGTTCATATTCCGCCGCGATGTGCAGCACATCGCCTGCCCGCAGCGCACGCCCGGCGTGGCCGCCGAATTGCCCCAGTGTGAAAGTCGATTTGCTGCTCAGATAGTCCGGTACTTGAAATCCGCCTTGCACCGCGAGGTATGCCCGGCAACCCTGATCCTTGATTTTGCCGAATTGCAGCACGGCTCCGGCCTTGATTTCGTACGATTGCCATAAGGGCAGCGGCTCGCTGTCCAAATAGACTTCAATCGTTGCGCCGGTCACGGCGATCAGGCAATCGCTGTTGAAACGCAACGTCGGGCCGGTCAATGTGATTTCCAGCGCTGCCTGGTCGGCGGAATTATTGACCAGCCGGTTGGCCAAGCGGAGCGCGAGCGCATCCATCGGCCCGGAGGGCGGCACACCGATTTGCCAGTAACCAAGCCGTCCGGGGTAATCCTGTACGGTGGTTTGCACGCCGGGGACTAAAACGTCCAGGGTATGAGCACGGTAGTGAAAGCCATTGAGAAAGCCGGTGGTGTACTGGCCGTTCTGAAAAGCGCTGCTGTGCAGAATTTGCTGCAAGTAATCCAGATTGGTTTCGATACCCTGCAACGAACTGCTTTCCAATGCACCCTGCAACCGCGCGATGGCTTTTTCCCGGTCCGGCGCGTGCACGATGATTTTCGCCAGCATCGGATCGTAAAACGCGGATACATCGATGCCGCGCTCGACCCAGGTTTCAACGCGCGCCGATGCGGGAAATTCCGCCGCCGTGAGTGTGCCGCTGGAAGGTTGAAAGTCTTTGGCCGGATTTTCGGCGTAAACCCGCGCTTGAATCGATACGCCACGGGGTTCGATGGTGAAGGAATCGAGCGGCGGCAAATCGCCCGCGGCTTGCCGCACCATCCATTCCACCAGGTCAATACCGGTCACTTCCTCGGTTACGCCATGTTCAACTTGCAAGCGCGTGTTGACCTCGAGAAAATAGAATTGGCCGTTGGCGGCGTCAAAAATATACTCCACCGTGCCAGCGGATTGATAATTGACCGCTTTGCCGAGGCGAACCGCCGTGTCCAATAGCGCCTGGCGTAGTGGCGGCGCGAGATGGGGCGCAGGTGTTTCCTCGATGACTTTCTGATTGCGCCGTTGCATGGAGCAGTCACGTTCGCCCAATGCGACCACCTGGCCTTTGCCGTCGCCGAAGATCTGCACTTCAATATGGCGTGCCATATCGACAAATTTTTCCAGAAATAAACCGGCATCCTTGAAATTATTCTGCGCGAGATTCTTGACCGATTCATAAGCGCCGCTCAGCTCATCCTGATTCCAGCACAAACGCATGCCGATGCCGCCGCCACCGGCGGTGCTTTTCAGCATCACCGGGTAGCCGATATGTTTGGCCTGATGGCAAGCATCGTCGAGATTCGCCAGCAAACCGGTGCCGGGCAGTAGCGGCACCTGGTTTTCCAGCGCCAAAGCGCGTGCCGTGTGTTTCAGGCCGAACGCGCGCATTTGCTGCGGGGTAGGGCCGATAAAACAAATGCCGTGCGCCGCGCATTGCCCGGCAAAATCGGCGTTTTCGCTGAGAAACCCGTAGCCGGGATGAATGGCCTGCGCGCCGGATTGCTGCGCGATAGCCAGGATCTTATCGGTGCGCAGGTAACTATCGGCCGCGACGCCTTCACCGATGCAATAGGCTTCATCGGCTTCACTGACATGCCGCGATAATGCATCGGCTTCGGTGTATACCGCGACGCTGGTGACGTTCATGCGGCGCAGCGTGCGGATGATGCGGCAGGCAATGGCGCCACGGTTGGCGATGAGCACTTTATTGAACATACGATCCTCCGGAATCTGAAACTGGCGTTAATCCCAAATCAGTAAACGTATCGGTGTCGGATTATAGGCATTGCACGGATTGTTCAGTTGCGGACAATTCGAGATCAATACCACGACATCCATTTCCGCGCGCATTTCGACATACTTGCCGGGGGCCGAAACACCATCGGCAAACTCCAGCCCGCCCGTTTCCGTGACCGGCACGTTCATGAAGAAGTTGATGTTGCTGGGCAGGTCGCGTTTGCTCATGCCCAATTGCTGGCACAGCGGATCATGCGCCAAGGCGTGCAGAAAATTATCGCGGCAACTGTGCATCGGTAATTTTTCCAAGGCATAGCGCACGGTGTTGCTTTCCGCCGCGCAAGCGCCACCCAATGTGTCGTGCCGTCCGCACGTATCGGCAGTGATGGTCAGCATGACATTGCCGGAATTGGAATACAACTTGCTGCCGGTCGTCAGGTACAGCTTATTCTGGCGGCTGACGGTATCGGTTGTGCTATAGCGCTCTTGCGCGTCATGCGCGTTATAAAACAGCGTGTCGACCGCTTGGTTGCCTTCCAGATCGACGATACGGAATGTTTGCCCGCGTTTGATTCCTTTGACCCACGGTTCACCGGCCGGGCAGATTTCATCGATCACTGCTTGGCTGGGATCGAGCTGGCTTACAAATAGAGTAGAGGTATTCATTTTTCACCCTCGCAATAAAAGTGTTGCGCGTTCTGCAGTGCGCGGATATTTTCGGCGATATGCAGGCATTCGCTGGCCGCATCCGGTGGCGTATCAAACAGTTCCAGATTGACCGCGCCGGGTTGATACGGCTTTCCCGGATCCAGCGGATGCGGCGCGGCGGACAATATCATTAAGGTATTCATGACAAAGCTGAGGTCGACATAATCGCCTGCTTTGCTGTGATTGACATGATATTGCAGTTCTCCCAAGTGATCGGCAGTCACTTTGCTGAAAAAATTGATATTGGCGACGACATCGCGCATGCCCAATCCCCATTTGCCCAATTCGATCAACATGCCATCCAGGCCGCTGCGGAACATTTCATTGCGGTGCTCCTGATAGCGAGCGGTGCCATATTTTTGCTGGATCAGATTGGCATCGCTCAGGCCGCATACGGTATCGTTCCAACCGGCGGTATCCGCTGTGATGCAACAAAACATCCGTCCCATATCGGAATGGCATGCATGACCTTTGGTAAGGCGAAAAGTATGCTGCGATTTCAGGGTGTCCGCCATGTTGTAGCGTTCCAGCTTTTCTTCCTGATTGAAGAATAGCACAGCGGCGTTGGCGCCTCCGTTGACGTCGGTCAGACGAAGCGTGGTGCCGCGGCGCAATACCCCGGACCAGTGGCATCCGCCCGGAATGAGTTGTTGCCAGATGGGTTTATTGTGTTGATTCATGATGAATTCCTCATTAAAAATGGGTTGACTTGTTGGGCATCCATTTTTTGCAAAGTATATAGAATGTCGTGATGGTTAGAATGCTGCCCAGCACTAACGGTGTTGCCCACAACTGCCACCACGGCGCATCCGCGGAAATGGCATAAGGGCGCGGCCAGGCGATGTTGATGAGTTCAAACAATGACCAGATAAACGCCAGAATATTGATGACTAATCCCCATGCACCCAGCTTTAATTCGCCTAATGCGGGATTCCATCGCCCTGTGAGCCGGGCAAACAAGGCAAAGCCGGTGGTGAACGTGAACATGGCGTATAAACCGCCGGTGCCGAAAGCGATGATGGTGGCCACGGCATCGTCATTGAGCCCGAATATCAAGCCGCAACCCGCCAGCAGAACGGTAAAGAGAATCGCGTTACGCGGTGTTTTGCTCGCCGTGACTTGACTTAATACCGCTGGCATATTGCCTTCGCGCGCCATGGAAAAAACAATGCGCGAGGTGTATTTGACCATGGACGCGCCGCAAGCCAGGAAAGCAGTCATCACGATGGCCAGAAACGGTTTCTCGAACCAATCGCCGATGCTGCTGGCAATCAGCGGCGTGACCGGGTCGGCCGTATGGCTGGAATTTCTTAGGGTGTCATGTTCAAAAGCCAGAATCAGCGCGGCTGAATTGAACAGAACGACTGTGCCGACGACGAGTAGCGACATGAAAATGGCACGGGGAACCATGCGTTTCGGTTGATGCGTTTCTTCCGCAGTGGTGGAGCAGGCATCGAAACCGATGAAAGCCCAACCGGCAATGGCCAGTGCGGCTAAAAATGCAGCCATTTCACTGGGCGCTGTGCCGGTACCCATGTGCTGGAACAATTCCATGACAGGATGCTGGCGGAAGAAAAAAAATAATAACAGCGCCACGCCGAATGACCCAGCGACTTCCGCGTAAACACCCAGCTTGATGACCAGATTGAAAATACTGACCGGAGCCAGATTGAGGAGGGTGCAAAGCAACAGGAATAAAGCACCCCACAGCACCATCATGCTGCCGCCGTCACCCGGCGATCCGCAGAAAGTGGCGAGCCAGAAGCCGCCGGTATACGCGGTCGTGGTGACCATGGCGATGGTGGAGCAAATATAAATCACACCGGCATATTGCCCGGCGATGGCGCCGCCGAGTTGCCGCGCCCATTTGTACGCACCACCGGCAATCGGGAATTGTGAAGATAATTCGGCGTAAACGGTAGCCACCAATAACTGCATGAGCAAGCAAACCGCGAGCGCGGCAAACCAGCCGCCACCGGCGACCACCGTTTGCACGCCGATGATGGCATACAGTCCGGCCACCGGTGAGACCACCGCGAAACCGAGCGTGAAACTGTGCCATACACTCATGCTGCGGCTAAGCGTATCGCTTGTCACAGGAGCATTTTGCGCAGCAGAGATTTGTTTTGTTGAACCTGACATAACCAGTCTCCATACCAAAGGGTTTTCCGGGATTGTAATGTACTTCGAGCACATTACGCTTAATCTCCCGGGCTTTTATCCCTCCGTGGAGCCTCGTTATCACGAGACCGGAAACTCTTGGACCTGACGCCTTGACTACATTGGCCGGAACCCTAGTTTCCCATTGTGCTACCGCTTTTTGAGTTGCTATGCCATCAATCGTTCAATGGGCGTTTTAGAAAGCGAGTAACGGGTGGCATTTTAAGTTTGAATTTTGGAAAAAGCAATGGGAAGGTATGAATTGTTCGGTTGTTGCGAATATTTGTCATTAAGGCACTGTATTGTATATAAAAATATTGAATTGCGATGTTAGGGAAACATTGGGGAGTTATAAAGCGGTTATGCTTGAAGCAGCATTAGCAGCTGAGAAAATAAAGAAGCCGCACTTTTTAGAAGTGCGGCTTCTGTTTAATGTTGCGAGCGTAATCAAACGATGCGGCGGCGGTTTGCCCAGCCTACTAACACCAGACCTAATCCAAGCATTGCGTAGGTACTGGGTTCGGGCACTGCGGTGAGAATCAGTTCAGCAGTAGCACTATTACCCAGCGTATCGTATGCAACGGCAGTAAACACATTAGCACCGAAGAATAACGTAGCATCGGGTAATACGAAGTTGCCTAAGCCGTCGATAGCGATGTGGCTGATGAACGAGCCGTCATTCATCGTCACGTCCACGTAATCGATACCCACTAGGTTGCCGGCTGTGCCATTGAATAGGTCAATCAGGCTCGTCAGGTCGCTAGCATTGGTATAGATACCGTTGCCCGCAGTAGCGATGTTTTGCATAGTTACTGCGTCATGGCCAGGGATACCAACCGTGTGGATCGCATCAATACCCAAGCCCAGCGCGGCAGTTGCGCTGGCGACCGGATTACCGCTGCTTACACCGTCGGATACCACTACCATCATTTGGGTGCGGCCGTCAGTGTGGTTGGGACCAGTAAGTTCGGTGCTCGCGCGATCAATACCAGCACCGATGTTAGTTCCACCCGAAGCATCAATTGCTGTAATTGCCGAGAGTACTGCAGCTGAACCGCTGGATAGCGGTGTGAGTCCTTGCAATAGTAGGGCATCACTATCGAAATCGATAACACTTACCGAAGTGCTATCCACTGGCAGAGCGTTTACCAGTGCTGCCGAAGCTTCTTCCAACCAAGCATTACGGGATTTTCCGCTGCTTATAGTCCCCATGCTGCCCGAAGAATCGAGCACCAAGGCCAGGTCGAGGCCGGTGCCACCGATGATACCACTGGCATTGGCATTGCCAAACGGATTGACTATTTCGCCTACAGAATAGGTTGCCAGAGGAGAAGGTCCGGTCCACGATACCGCTACCGCGGCCAAGGATGCACTCGATGCACAGAATCCAATTGATGCAGCCGCGGAAACCGCAAGCCAATGTTTAATAGTTCTTTTCATAAGAATACTCCTTTTGTTTTTTATTCATGGATATTAGTGGTTTAAACAAACTCATTATTGTTAAGCCTTGTCATATCTTCTTGACCCATTCATTTACCTATAGAATTACCAGAATAAATCATCTGATCAGGCATTTAAGAAATGGCTCTTGATCATATCACTTCTATGCGGCGATGAGGTGCTCAGCGAGGAGGTACCCTCTTAATTGTGATTCAATACAACGTGCAGATTATTTGGTCCGGCTAATTGGTCTTCGTTGCTTGCTGAGCCTAGATCTACTTCTTGCAATCAATTCGTATTATTTGTAAGAATTCCTAGCGTTGTTTACAGCGCGGTTGGGGGTGAGTCGACGAACCCCAACAATTCGCGGAAGTATGATGTTGGAGTTCCTGTCATCACCCCAATCTGCTGAGTTTTTTAAGAGTCACTTATCAATCAAAAACAATGATCGATCTTTTCCACTTTGTACAAACGCTGAGAGAGTGAAGCATTAGAATCCGGTGTATAAGAAACTGGCGGGTAATCACTCAGCAGGTTTTGATTACTGTGAATTTCGATTTCGGACTGGTTTTTTTGCTCATTACCGGTATTTTTGATCGTCATGATCCAGTTTCCATTGCCGTGAGTGATCGGTTGGTTGCTGCTCCCTGAATACTTGGGATCATGAATCTCGGTAATGTAGTAAATCTTGGCAACTTCGTCGTGCAGCTGCGGGTATCCATCCACTTGCACAGATTCATGGTAGATAAAATAAGTATTGATATCGCGCCAGGTGTGGCGTTGCTGTTTCGGCAAAGGAAATCCATCATCGCTTTTTAGACATTCCGCAATTTCGAGATAATTTTTGCCGCTGTTGCGGCTGAAAATGACTTTCTGGCTAAGTAATTCATTTCGTGTGGGCGGTATCACGCAGGCGGTCAGCATGAGAAAAATGATCAGTAATACCACCGGATTTTTCAAAAGAAAGCGCATGAGATGGAAATATTCATAGTAAATTTGCAACCTCGCCCGTTGAAGGTTCAATTGTGTGAACAAACTGGATAGTATCAAACCATCGTTGTATTGCACAAACGAGAGGGATCAAATCTTGTGCGTGAGCCCGTTTTCGATCCGGTTTTTCGTAATGTATGGTTTTTAATCGCCCAAAATTCAGTTTGTTATGAAAATCTCTTTGCCTATCCATAAGGATAATTTATTGAGCGTATCGTTGTTTATAGTAAACTCTGCGTTCACTTGTTAGAATCACCCTTTTTCAAAAATAAATCAGACTCTATTATTAATTTAGGATTGTTCATGAATACCGAAGATTTTCGCCCCGAAAAGAAAGCTACTGTTTTTTATCCGCCGCAACGTGTTTTGATGGGACCTGGGCCGTCCGATACGCATCCGCGCGTGCTGAATGCCATGGCGCGTCCGACCTTGGGTCACTTGGATCCCGTTTTCACCGAGATGATGGAAGAAATCAAAGGCTTGATGCGCTATGCATTCCAAACCAAAAACCGCATGACCTTCCCGGTTTCCGGGCCTGGCTCGGTGGGTATGGAAATGTGTTTCGTCAATATGATCGAACCGGGCGATAAAGTCATCGTGTGCCGTAATGGCGTGTTTGGCGGCCGCATGATCGAAAATGTGGAGCGTCATGGCGGCGTTGCCGTGGTGATCGACGATAAATGGGGTGAACCGGTTGACCCGCAGAAAGTGGAAGATGCGTTGAAGAAGAATCCGGATGCCAAGATTGTTGCGTTTGTTCACGCCGAAACTTCTACCGGCGCGCAATCCGATGCCAAGACACTGTGCGAGATCGCACGTAAATACAACTGCTTGACGATTGTCGATACCGTGACTTCGTTGGGTGGAACGCCGATCAGGGTAGATGAATGGGGTATCGATGCGATTTATTCCGGTAGCCAGAAATGTTTGTCATGTCCACCAGGCTTGTCACCCGTGAGTTTCTCCGATCGCGTGACCGAGCTGGTTAAAAATCGCAAAAGCAAGGTGCACAGCTGGTTTATGGATATCAGCCTGCTGTTGAATTACTGGGGATCGTCCGCTCGGACTTATCACCATACCGCGCCGACCAACGCATTGTATGGTTTGCATGAGTCACTGTTGATGATATACGAAGAAGGGCTGGGGCATTCCTGGGCGCGTCATCGCTATAACTACGAAGCGCTGAAAGCCGGTTTTGCGACCTTGGGTATGAATTATGTGGTGAAAGAGGAATATCGTTTGCCGCAGCTGAATTCGGTTTATGTACCGGCTGGTGTCGATGAGAAAGAAGTGCGCCGCCGCCTGTTGGATGAGTACAATCTTGAAATTGGCGCGGGGTTGGGCGATTTCGCCGGAAAAGTATGGCGTTTCGGCTTGATGGGTACCTCCTGCCGCGTAGAAAATGTGATTTTCTGCTTGAATGCGCTGGAAACCATTTTGTCCGATATGGGTGCAAAAGTGGAACGTGGTACGGCTGCTGCCGCTGCACACAAGAGTTATGCGGCTAAACCGATGTTCTAAGGTTGTATTTGAGTAGTTGAAGTTGCTTTTTTATACCACTTTCTTGTCACACACGATGAGAAAGTGGATTGTTTTTTCATCGATCCATCCCGGATAATCCGGTCGCAAGGTTTAAGGTGTTGGATTTTCCCGTGACAATTATCACAGCGCCGCTGTTATCATTCGTTTTATCATTCTTCTCCATTTTATGGTTGATTAAAAGAAAGGCACGTTGGGGGCTGGATCATCCTAATGCGCGTTCGCTTCATACGGTGCCCGTACCGCGTACCGGTGGATTGGGTTTGTTATCGGGTGTAATCATCACATGGTTGTGTTTTTCCGTAGCGTTTCCGCTAACCGTTTGGGCCGGTGTCGGCTTACTGATGGTAATATCATTGCTTGACGATATCCGGCATGTGCCGGTTTGGTGCCGGTTACTGGTCCACAGTATCGTTGCTGCTGTGTTTTCCGCGGTTTTTTTACTGGATGTCTACGGTTGGCTGACTGTGCTTTGCGTTACGGCCGCAGTGATTTGGATGTCCAATCTGTATAATTTCATGGATGGTTCGGATGGGCTGGCCGGTGGAATGACGGTGATCGGGTTTGGATACTATGGTTTGTTTGCGTACTTGGCCGGGAATAACGATTTTGCCGTGATCAATTTTTCGATAGCGGCAGCGGCTCTGGCTTTCCTATGGTACAACTTTCATCCCGCGCGTATTTTCATGGGCGATGCGGGTGCAGTCCCGCTTGGGTTTCTGGCAGCGGCGTTGGGATTACTGGGATGGCTCGATCAACTATGGTCGTTATGGGTGCCAGTGCTGATATTCTCACCGTTCATCGCGGATGCGACGGTAACGATAACCAAGCGCCTGATGCGCGGCGAGAAAATCTGGCAGGCGCATCGTGAACATTATTATCAACGTATGGTGCAAAGCGGCTTAGGTCATCGCAATACTGCGCTTTTAAGTTATGCGCTGATGCTGGCTGCCGGCGGTTGCGCGGTCTGGGCGGGCGGACAGGATCTGACGGTGCAAAGCAGGGTCGCCATGACCTGGGGAAGCATTTATTTGCTGCTCATGTTTCTGTCTGATTGCCACCGGAAATATTATTCCAACCGGGGATAGCATGCTTCTCAAAAAATACGGAATTCGCACATTCATTGCTTTCACCCATGATTTCATTGCGATCGGGGTGGCGTGGTGGCTGGCTTATTTATTCCGTTTCAATTTTGAAATTCCAGCTGATTCGGTTCAATTGCTGTTGGAAATGCTGCCCTGGCTGGTGTTGGCGCAAGGTGGCTTTTTTCTGTGGTTCGGATTGTATCGAGGGTTGTGGCGGTATGCCAGTCTGCCCGATTTGAAGCGGATTTTTGTGGCAGTGATGTCCGGCTCGTTAACCGAGCTGCTGCTCCTGTGGTTGTTTGGTCTGCTGGCTAAAATTCCAGGGGCGGTGATCGTGCTGGCGCCATTGCTGTTGATGCTGATCATGGGTGGCAGCCGTTTGATCTATCGTGCCTGGAAAGAGCGCCGCTTGTACGGCTTGGAAAGTAATGAAGCCAAACTGGTTTTGATCATTGGTGCGGGTAGTACCGCGGTGAATCTGGTCAAGGCTTTGACGGGAAGCCGGGAATGGCATGTGGTCGGTATGCTGGACGACGATCCGCGCAAATTGGGCACACGCTTGCAAGGGATCCGGGTGCTGGGCAAGATCGGCGAATTGCCGCACTGGGTGCACACCCTGAATGTCGAGCATGTGATTATCGCCACCCCATCGGTATCCCGTCAGATTCACCGCAAGGCTCTGGAAATGTGCTCGGAAATCGACGTGAAAGCCATGACGGTGCCGTCGTACGCGGATTTGATCAGCGGTAAGTCCATGGTGACGAATATCCGCGAAATTCAGCTGGACGACTTGCTCGGCAGAGCGCCGGTGGTTCTGGACGATGACGGGCTGCACGGTTTGTTGACGGGAAAAGTTATTCTGGTGACGGGGGCGGGCGGTTCGATCGGTTCCGAGCTGTGCCGCCAGCTGGCTGCGTTTGAGCCGGATCGTATCGTTTTCCTGGAATTGAACGAATTTGCGCTCTACAGCATTCAGGAAGAATTTCTGCCGCGCTTTCCCGCGATGAAAATGTCGTTTGTGATTGGTGATGTCAAGGATCGCGCGCGCATGATGCAATTGTTCGAGCAGTTCCATCCCGCTGTGGTTTTTCATGCCGCCGCTTACAAGCACGTGCCGCTGATGGAAGAAGAAAATGCTTACCAGGCACTGCTGAACAATGTGTTGGGGACGTATGTGCTGGCGCAGGTCGCGATCAGTTTCGCGGTGGAAAAATTTGTTCTGATCTCGACCGACAAAGCAGTCAATCCGGTCAGTGTCATGGGCGCCAGCAAACGCCTGGCGGAAATGGTATGCCAGGCCTTACAACAATCCATTGCGGCTAAGCAAAATCAACTGGACCGGAATAACCAATCGCGCCCGACTTGTTTTGTGATGGTGCGTTTCGGCAATGTGCTGGGCAGTACCGGTAGTGTTATTCCGAAATTTCGCGAGCAGATTGCCAAAGGCGGCCCGATTACCATCACCCACCCGGAAATGACGCGTTACTTCATGTCCATCCCCGAAGCGGCGCAGCTGGTATTGCAAGCGGCATTGATGGGTGGAACCAATGGCGGCGGGGAAATTTTCGTGCTGGATATGGGCGATCCGGTCAAAATTGTCGATCTCGCCAATGACTTGATCCATTTATCCGGACTGGGAGAAGACGACATCCGTATCGTTTTCAGCGGATTGCGGCCAGGAGAAAAGCTGCATGAAGAGCTACTGTCCGCCAACGAAAATACACTACCCACACCGCATCAAAAATTGCGCATCGCACAAGCACGTCAAGTGGATGAGCCATGGTTGTCCGATTTGACGGTGTGGTTGAACAAGATTTCGGTATTGAGCGATCAGGAAGTACGGGACCAACTGGTGAACTGGGTGCCGGAATATAATAGTAAAGAATGGAACGGCAAGTAGTGCGCAACTGATACCAGCGCGTCCTTGCATCGACGGAAGAAGCGGCAGCGGGGCGAATTTGAATGGGGTTAAGTGTGCGGAGAACTGTCTGCTGCTCTTAAGCTTTCGGCAATACAGCCATTTTCCAGTACAAAGATTCGATCGATCTTTTGCAATTGCGGGATCGATGGATTGAAAATCAGCGTGGTGCGGTTTTGCATCAATTTTTCCAACACGGGCAGCAGATTTCCCGGATCGGGTTCCTGGGGTGTGAATAATTCATCCAGAATCAAGATGCGAGGGTCTTTCACGAATGCACGCGCAATGGCGAGCTGCAGCAGTTGGTGCTGGGTGATTGCCGTGCCTTTGGAACCGATATCTGTCTGCAAGCCTTCGGGCATGTGCCGGACAAATTCGATGGCGTGTGACGCCTGTACCGCCGCGGTGATTCTTGCCTCGTTGCTGCAACGCATCGCACCATAGGCAATGTTCCCGGCAATTCTGTCGTCGAGCAAAAAGGTATCCGGGGAAACCAAAGCGATGTTCGCATGCAAACGGTTTAATTGGATATCCGGCAGCGGCTGGTCATTCAGTAAGATTTTTCCGCTAGCTGGTTGCCGCAAACGCAGTATTAGATCGATCAATGCATTCTTTTCTTCCGGGGTGTAGCCGGTAAACACAACGATCTCACCCGGCCGTAGAGTGAAATGCATGTGATTGAGAATCGGTTTCGCGCCTGCGTCGTCTTCGTAACGTACTTGGTCAAATACCAGCTTGGCGCAATCCTGCGGAATGCCGAGGGTGCCGCTAGCCTGTTCGGATGACTGATCGAGGAATGCAAAAATGGCTTCCAGGGTCGTTTGATCGTGCTCTAGTTGCTTGGGGAGATTGGCGATGCGCTGTACCGGCAGGATAAACAGCAATACGATGGTGATCAGCGCGCCGGTTTCGGGCAGATCGAGTGCGCCATTGATTGCTTGCAGCGCAATAATGTAGGCCACGGCGAGCATAATCAACATCATGATGAGCTGACCTGCGGGAATTGCCATGGCCCTAATCCGCGCGTGTTGCATGTCGGCTTGATAAATCGCTGCGGAAATTTTGCCAAGACGTTGGCTCTCATGATGTTGTCCGCCGTCCAGCCTGATTTTTCTGTAGTGCGCGACGGATTGCGTTAAGTGTTCAATCAGATTGCCAGCCGTTGGCGAGTGTTGATACTCGGGTTTATTGAAGCGGCTTTGCGTCATTTGATGGATCAACAGAATGAGCGGTATCGCCAGCAGGAGCAGGATGGCAAATTCTTGATTGAGGTGCAACGTGCAAATCATTAATGCGATGATCGTCAGACCATCTTGCGTTAACCGTGCGATGTGCCCGGCAGTGGTTTGCGCAACCGTGTTGATATGCGCTATCAGCGCGCTGGTTTGATGAGAATTGAAATGCGCGTAACAACGGACCGGCAGTGTCAGCAGCTTGTTAAAGAATTCCATGCGCAAACTGGCGCCTAGCTTGCCACCGGCTTTACCAGTGGCGTAAAGGCTGATATAACCCGCCAATGCGCGCGCGGCAAATACTGCAACCATCGCCAGCGACGTGGTTTGTATCAGCGATGGGTCTTGCAGGATAAATGCGCCGGCCAGCATGTGCTTAACGAGCAGGGGCAGAAACGCCAGCAATGCCGCTACAATCAACATGGCGGATAATGCCAGCAAGAGTAACTTCCAGTAAGGCGCCAGTTTTCTGACTAAGCGATGGTAATGTTGCAAGTCGATCATAACGCACCATTTTACATGAACCGGCTGCGGATTCGCTGGTTGCTTGATGCGGACAATGGCGATTCGCAGCGGCAATTATCCGGAGCGCGAGGCGGATATAGTACAATCGCCCATTCTTTTAATGAATGGATCCGGATGACAGCGATGCATTAATGTGTTTTGAAAATCCGGGTTTTTATTTATGCCAATATTCAATACTTCCAAAACTCTATCGACGCTTCCACGGAGAAAAGGCATCGTGCTGGCCGGCGGTTCCGGAACGCGGCTTTATCCGGTGACGCAAACCGTCTCGAAGCAATTGCTGCCGGTATTCGATAAACCGATGATTTATTATCCGCTCAGCACGCTGATGCTGGCCGGGATCCGGGATATTCTGGTGATTTCAACCCCGCGCGATGTCGGCAGTTTTCAGGAATTATTACGTGACGGAAGCCAATGGGGATTGAATATTTCATACGCCGAACAACCGTCTCCCGATGGTTTGGCGCAAGCTTTTCTGATCGGCGAATCGTTTATCGGTAACGATAACTCGGCGCTGGTTCTGGGCGACAATATTTTTTACGGGCACGATTTCCATCATCTGCTGACAAATGCGATGCAGCGCGTGGAAGGCGCGAGTGTTTTCGCGTATCACGTGCACGATCCGGAGCGCTACGGTGTGGTTGAATTCGATGCCGATGGCAAGGTCGTGAACCTGGAAGAAAAACCCGAACAGCCGAAATCGCATTATGCCGTGACCGGTTTGTATTTTTACGATGCCCATGTGGTGGATTACGCCAAAAGCTTGAAACCATCGGCGCGCAACGAATTGGAAATCACCGATCTGAATCGCATTTATTTGGAACATGACGCGCTCAGCGTCGAAATCATGGGGCGCGGCTACGCCTGGCTGGATACCGGCACGCATGAATCGTTGCTCGATGCGAGTCAGTTCGTTGCTACCATCGAGCACCGCCAAGGCTTGAAAATCGCCTGCCCGGAAGAGATTGCCTTCCGGCAAGGCTGGATCGATGCCGTGCAGCTCGAAGCGCTGGCGCTGCCACTGGCCAAAAACGGTTACGGGCAATATCTGCAGCAAGTTCTGAAACGGGAGTTTTGATGAAGGCGACACCCTTGCGCATCCCTGATGTTTTTCTGCTGGAACCGCGTGTTTTCGGTGACGATCGGGGTTTCTTCTATGAAAGCTTTAATCAGCGTGCATTCGAATCCGCCATTGGCAAGCCCGTCTGTTTTGTGCAAAGCAATCATTCGCGCTCCGCGCATAACGTGTTACGCGGCTTGCACTATCAGATCCAGCACGCGCAAGGAAAATTGGTGCGCGTGGTGGCGGGGGAGGTGTACGACGTTGCGGTCGATATTCGCCGTTCTTCGCCGACTTTCGGGCAATGGGTGGGAGAGATCTTGAGCGCGGAAAACAAAAAACAATTGTGGATTCCCGCCGGTTTCGCGCACGGCTTCGTGGTGTTATCCGATAGTGCCGAGTTTCTCTATAACACTACCGACTATTGGGCACCGGAGTTCGAGCGTTGCATCGTGTGGAACGATGAAACCTTGGCGATAAACTGGCCGATCTCGGGATCTCCAGTGCTATCCGAAAAAGACGCGCGCGGTGCGCAGTTTACTATCGCCGAAGTCTACGATTAGCAGGCTTTTAAATGGCCAAATCAAAAACCATTTATTCCTGCACCGAATGCGGCGGCCAAACGTTGAAATGGCAAGGCCAGTGTCCGCATTGCCAGGCCTGGAATACGCTGGTCGAAACCATCGCGGAGAAATCCGTGTCGCGCTTCAGTCCGGTGTCCGAAACCGGTCAGGTGCAGAATTTAAGCACCATCGAAGCACGCGAAGAACCGCGTTATCCGACCGGTATCGAGGAATTGGACCGGGTGCTTGGCGGCGGCATGGTGCAGGGCGGTGTGGTGCTACTGGGCGGCGATCCGGGCATCGGTAAATCGACGCTGCTGTTGCAAGCGCTGTCGTTCATGTCGGAGCAGCATTCTGTGCTGTATATCAGCGGCGAAGAATCAGCGCAGCAAGTCGCATTGCGCGCCAAACGTTTGGCGCTCGATGTGCGGTCGGTCGATCTGTACGCGGAAATTCAGTTGGAAAAAATCCAAGCGGTGCTGGCTGAACGTAAACCGTCGGTGGCGGTGATCGATTCGATTCAAACCATTTATTCCGAAGCGCTGCAATCCGCGCCGGGATCGGTCGCACAGGTGCGCGAATGCGCGGCGCAACTGACGCGCCTGGCGAAATCGAGCGGTACCTGCATCATTCTGGTCGGGCATGTGACCAAGGAAGGTGCGCTGGCCGGTCCGCGCGTGCTGGAACATATGGTCGATACCGTGCTGTATTTCGAAGGCGATATGCATTCCAGCTTCCGCATGATCCGCGCGTTCAAGAATCGTTTTGGCGCGGTTAATGAACTGGGCGTGTTTTCAATGGGCGAGAAAGGCTTGCGCGAAGTCAAAAACCCATCGGCGTTATTTCTATCGCATCACGATACGCAAGTGCCGGGATCGTGCATCATGGTGACGCAAGAAGGTACGCGCCCGCTGCTGGTGGAGATTCAGGCTCTGGTCGATGAAGCACGTTCGCCCAGTCCGCGGCGATTATGCGTCGGATTGGAACAAAACCGCTTGGCCATGCTGCTGGCGGTGTTGCATCGCCATGCCGGAATTCCGTGCTATGACCAAGATGTGTTCGTCAACGCCGTGGGTGGTGTCAAAATCACCGAACCGGGTGCCGATCTGGCGATTCTGCTGGCGGTAGTTTCGTCGCTGAAAAACAAGCCGTTGGCGGAAAAAATGATTGTCATCGGCGAAGTCGGCCTGGCTGGTGAAATCCGCCCCGTGCAGCGCGGCCAGGAACGGCTCAAGGAAGCGGCGAAACTGGGTTTTAAACAAGCGATTATTCCGGTGGCCAACAAGCCCAAACAAGCGATTGCCGGTATGAACATCATTCCGGTGGCGCGTATCAGGGATGCGGTTGCGCACATGCATTAGCCGCCGTTGAAAATTTCCGTGCGCATAAACCCATGAACCGGCACATCTGGATACTGACGGGAATTTCGATTCTGATCATCGTGGTCGCTCTGTTGTTGCCGCCGTTTGCACAGCCTGCCGGTTATCATCATTTCGCCGATCAGCGCGATTTTATCGGCATTCCGAATTTCAATGATGTGGCCTCCAACCTGGCTTTTCTGTTCAGCGGCGCCGCCGGTTTGATATTTCTGTGGCGCGTGCATCAAGATCCCGCGCAAACCACGTTTCAAGATCGCAGGGAAAGTTTGCCCTATTGGGTGCTGTTTTCAGCTATCGCCTCCGTCGCCTTCGGGTCCATTTACTACCACTGGACACCGGATATCGATCACTTGCTATGGGATCGCCTGCCCATTGTCATCGCCATAACCGCGCTGTTATCGGCCACCCTGGTTGAGCGCGTAAGCCGAACCACAGGGCTTTGGGCTTTACCGCTACTCGTTGTGCTGGCTGTGCTGAGCGTGTTGTATTGGTACTGGACGGAACAGCAAGGCGCGGGCAACCTGAATTTTTATATCGTGATGCAGTTTTATTCGATCCTGCTGATTGTATGGATCAGTCTACGCTTTCCATCACGGTACACGCATGGCAACGGTATCTATCAGATCATTGCGCTATACGCGGTCGCAAAAGTATTTGAGATGCTGGATGCGCAAATTTTTGCCTGGACAAACGGCTGGATCAGCGGCCATACGCTCAAGCATCTGATTGCTGCATATGCGGCTTATGGGATTGTGAGGATATTGCGGAAGCGAGAGGCAGTGAAGTGATGTTAACGAATACGTGTTGACGTTGAGAAAAATGCGATGTGATGAATCCTTTGCCCCGCTATCGCGGAGCAAAGGATTTTAGATGCGGTTACTTGGTACGTGCAGACTGATAACCGGCTTTGCTGCCGCTATTACTGCGGAAAGAATTGCCACGGTTGTCCTGATCGAATGACCGGCCGCGTTGTCCGCTGCGGGTTCTGCCGGGTTCGTTGGCCGCGCCGAAGGCGGGACGGTTGTCGTTCCCTGCAAAGGGTGAGCGCTTGCGTTTTTGTGTCACGCTGGGCGCGCTGCTTTTCGGTCCGTTACTTTGGAAACGCGGTTTGACGCGTGGTTCCAAGCCGGGGATGATGTGTGAAGCGATGCGCTGTCCGGTGTAGCGTTCGATTTTCGACAAGTGCGCGCTATCCTTATTGGATGCAAACGAGACGGCAATGCCCGCTGCACCCGCGCGGCCTGTGCGGCCAATGCGGTGCACATAATCTTCGGCGAATTTGGGCAGATCGAAATTGATCACGTGCGTGATATCGGCTACGTCGATACCACGAGCCGCGACATCGGTTGCCACCAGCACTTGCAGGCCGCCGTTACGCAACCGGGTCAATGTGCGGGTACGTTCGCGTTGATTCATATCGCCGTGTAATGCCGCGGCTGAAAAGCCTTGTGCATATAAATTATCGGCTAGGGTGTCTGCATCGCGTTTGGTTGCTGTGAAAACGATTGCTTGTTTCACTTTCTCGTCGCGCAGCACATGATCCAGCAGGCGATTCTTGTGCGACATATCATCGGCATAATGTAAGCGTTGCTCGATGTTATCGAGCTTGGCTTTTTGCGAGGCTACTTGAATGCGTTTTGGCGTTTTCAATAGTTTGGTCGCAACTTTGTCGATGGCATTGTCGAGTGTAGCGGAGAACAGCAAAGTCTGGCGTGTGTCCGGGGTTGCGGCTGCAATGGTTTCGACATCGTCGATGAAACCCATGTCCAGCATGCGGTCGGCTTCATCGAGCACGAGCATTTGCAGGCGTTTGAAATCAATGCGTCCACGTTGAATGTGATCGATCAACCGGCCCGGGGTGGCGACCAGAATATCAACGGGTTGTGACAACAGTTTGTTTTGCAAAGGATACGGCATGCCGCCCAGGATACTGACCACGTTGATACGCGGCAGATATTTACCA
Source organism: Proteobacteria bacterium ST_bin16 (assembly GCA_002083595.1). GTDB lineage: Bacteria > Pseudomonadota > Gammaproteobacteria > Burkholderiales > Nitrosomonadaceae > Nitrosomonas. The sequence continues at coordinate 44,083 of MSXT01000012.1, forward strand.
TATTTTTTGGCTGCTTCGGAAACTTGCAATGCCAGTTCGCGGGTTGGTGTCAATACCAAAATGCGCGGTCCGCGGCTGCGCTCTTGCGATGGTGTTGCTAGCAGATGTAATGCCGGCAGCATGAAGGCGGCGGTTTTACCGGTCCCGGTTTGTGCGCTGGCCATTACATCGTGACCGGCGATTAATTCGGGAATCGCTTGTTTTTGAATCGGGGTCGGAGCGGTATATCCCGCTTCGCTAATGGCTTTGATAATAGCAGAGTGTAGATTTAAATCTTCAAAAGACACGTTGATTTCCTAAAAAAGTGAAATAGAACGCGCGGGCAAGAAAACATTGCCAAAATGGTGATGGTGCATAACCTTGCAAGCGCATTAATAAAGCATCGCCGCTAACCAAAGTTGTTGCACATTTTCCGGAAAAACTTGAAAAATTTAGGAGAGGCCAGGAACGATGAGACCAGGAAAGTTGATCGAATCAAAGATTACGATCAACTTAGGCCGCGCAGTATAGCGGGTTCTTTCAGAGCATGCAAATTATTCGCAACCGGTGGTTACTGAATGATGGTTTTGGCGAACTTTCGCTTGCCGACCTGAATAACGACGGATGTTCCCCGTTTAATTTTGGTGGATTTATCTTCCACTTTTTCGCCATCCAATTTGACTGCGCCTTGTTCGATCATGCGCAGCGCTTCACTGGTGCTGGCAGTCAATCCGGCTTGTTTTAATAATTGCACCAGCGGAATTTCTCCATCCGTGGTTGCGATGATTTTTTCCGGTATTTCGTCGGGCAGCGCACCGTGTCGAAAGCGTGCTTCAAAATCGGCCAGCGCTTCTTCGGCAGCTTGCTGGCTATGAAAGCGCGCGACGATTTCCTGTGCGAGCTTGACCTTGATGTCGCGCGGATTACGGCCATTTTCGACTTCTTCGCGCCATGTCCGGATGGTTTGCAATGATTCAAAAGAAAGCAGCTCCAGATAGCGCCACATCAATTGATCCGATACCGACATCAGCTTACCGAAGATTTCTTTCGGGCTCTCCGTGATGCCGACATAATTATTCAGCGACTTGGACATTTTATTGACGCCATCGAGTCCTTCCAGCAACGGCATCATGAGAATGCATTGCTGCGGTTGGCCGAAGTGTCTTTGTAACTCCCGACCCATCAGCAGGTTGAATTTTTGATCGGTGCCGCCTAACTCCAGATCCGCTTTCAGTGCGACGGAATCGTATCCTTGTATCAAAGGGTAGAGAAATTCATGAATGGCGATGGGCTGGTTGTTGCGGTAGCGTTTATCGAAATCATCCCGTTCCAGCATGCGTGCGACGGTATGCGTTGCGGCGAGTTTGATTAGATCGGCGGCGTTCAGCTTATCCATCCAGGTGGAGTTGAACACGACTTCGGTTTGTTCCTGTTTCAGTATTTTGAAAACCTGAGTGGTATAGGATTGGGCATTTTCCGCGACCTGTTCCCGTGTCAGGGGCGGGCGGGTACTGTTCTTTCCGCTGGGGTCGCCGATCATGCCGGTGAAATCACCGATCAGGAACAGAATATGATGTCCCATATCCTGTAACTGACGCAATTTATTCAGTAAAACCGTGTGTCCGAGGTGCAAATCCGGGGCTGTCGGGTCGAATCCCGCTTTGACCCGCAGCGGATTTCCGGAAATAAGCTTACTTTCCAGCTCTGTTTCCACTAATAGTTCGTGACTGCCGCGTTTTATAATTTCAAGATCAGATAATATTGATTTTTTCACGATATTGCTAAATTTATGATTTTTATTAAAATTTGTGTAATTTGAGAGAATTTATTAGTACAATATTAGTTGTTTTCTAGTACAAATTAACTATTTTCGTGTTAGACTCGCGCCTGTTTGCAAAAATGATACAAATGACTGGAGGTACTTCATAGATGCTATATACGCCTATTAGCAATAAACAAGGGATTCTAGCTCAAAAATCATCAAAACTAACAAAAAAATCAATTCGCTGGCTGGTAGCTTTATCCAGCATACCATTGTTTGGTATAGTCACTGCATTTGGTATTGCACCTAATTCCCCCTCATTTGAAGAAATCCAAGTCGAAGAAGTCGTTCTGGATATATCCATTCCAGAGGCTATTGCTGAGGCTCAAGCGAATCAAACCTTCTGGCGCCAGGAAAATATCCGCCGGGGTGATACGATTGCAGCGATATTGAACCGCTTGGACGTGAGTAATCAGGATTCAACGGATTTTCTGCAGGCTGCGCGTGGAAGCCGCGCGATGCGTCAATTGAAACCGGGACAAACCGTTTATGCGCAAACGACGGCAGACGGCGAGTTGTTAACGTTGCGCTATTTCTTCGGTAACGAAGAGCTGTTTTTGATGGAAAAAACAGATGATGCATTCAAAATGACCGAACAATCGGTCGAGCTGGATACGCGGGTTCATATGAAGTCCGGCGAAATTAATAGCTCACTGTTTGCGGCAACCGATAATGCAGGCATACCCAATAACATCGCGATGCAATTGACTGAAATTTTTGCATCGGAAATCGATTTTTACCGTGATTTACGCCAAGGTGACCGTTTTACCGTCGTCTATGAAACATTCGCCAATGACAATGGCAAGCGCACCAAAACCGGCCGTGTTTTAGCGGCTGAATTTGTCAATAAAGGCAAATCGCATCAAGCGATATACTTTAAAGCATCCAATGGCGCGGACGGATATTACACTCCGGCAGGGGAAAGTTTACGTAAAGCATTCCTGCTTTCGCCGCTTACTTTTTCGCGCGTCAGTTCCGGTTTTACCAATGCGCGTTTTCATCCCATTCTGAAAGAATGGCGCGCCCATAAAGGCATAGATTATGCTGCGCCGACCGGCACACCGGTTAAAGCGACAGCCAGCGGTATCGTGGCGTTTTCAGGTTCACAAAAGGGATACGGCAATTTGGTTGTGCTGAAACATAATGGCAAATACGAAACCGCGTATGGGCATTTATCCCGATTTGCTAGTGGAATGAGTAAAGGCAAGCGTATCAGTCAGGGAGACGTGATCGGTTATGTCGGCTCGACCGGCATGGCGACCGGCCCGCACTTGCATTACGAGTTGCGTATCGACGGTGTGCAGCGCGATCCGACCAATGTAGTGCTGCCATCGGCACCGCCGATTGCAAAACGGGATTTGAATACTTTCCAGAAGGAAACCCATGCGCTGGTTGCACGTTTGAACATCATGCGTAATATTCATCTCGCTGTATTGGAATAATTCTGGCTGGTCATCACGGACGGCGGTTTTGACCTAACACCGCCGTCATCAACTCTGCTTTAAGCATCGAAAAATCGTTGGAATCCGCTTACTATATCGGCATCATGTCCGGCACCAGTCTGGACGGTGTAGATGCCGCTCTGGTTGACTTCAGTGCGGCCGCACCAATGCTGCTGCGAACATTTTTTTGTCCGTACGATGACGAATTGAGCGACCAGCTATTGGCGCTGCATCAACCCGGTCACGATGAACTGAATCGCGCGGCTATTCTCAGTAACCAACTGTCTTCCTTGTATGCACAAGCCACTGCGGGAGTGCTGGAAAATACCGGTATCGCAGCGCGGCAAATTACTGCTATCGGGTGTCATGGCCAAACGGTCCGGCATTGTCCCGAAACCGGTAAAAATTACACCATCCAGCTCATCAACGCCGCTTTGCTGGCGGAACTCACACAAATTACCGTTGTTGCGGATTTCAGAAGCCGCGATATTGCGGCGGGCGGGCAGGGTGCGCCATTGGTTCCGGCGTTTCATCATGCTGTTTTTAAACATACCGGTCATCATCGCGTCATCGTCAATATTGGCGGCATTGCGAATATCACTCGCCTTGATCCCTGCCAGCCTGTCAGTGGCTTTGATTGTGGCCCTGGGAATTTATTAATGGATGCCTGGTGTTCGCGTCATACCGGAAATGTGTATGACAAAGACGGGCAATGGGCGGCTAGCGGCCGCATCATTCCCGCGCTGCTGGAGCGCTTCTTGTCCGAGGATTTTTTTGCCCGCAAACCGCCCAAAAGCACCGGCAGGGATTTGTTTAATCTGCATTGGCTGGAACAAAAGCTATGTGGTGACGAAGCGCTGCACGATGTGCAGGCCACTTTGCTGCAATTAACGGCAACGACGATTGTGCGGTCGATAGAAGAACATTGCCCGGCGGCTGAGGAAATCTATCTATGCGGCGGCGGGGCGCACAATACGGCGCTGGTTGACCGCCTGACCGCAAGCATGCCGGGAAAAATTGTGGCGTTGACCGATCAGCTGGGTGTCGCGGCCGATTGGGTGGAAGCCTTTGCATTCGCCTGGCTGGCGCATCAGGCTATTGTGCGGAAAGCGGGTAGTTTGGCGGAAGTGACCGGCGCTAAAGGAAATAGGATTTTAGGCGCGATTTATCCCGCCTGAGAGGCGGCTCGAATAACACTGCCGCGTGAAATTTATACCGAGAACGACGAGCCGCAACCGCATGTGCTGCTAGCACCAGGGTTTTTGATAACGAACTGAGCGCCTTTTATATTTTCCTGGTAATCAATTTCAGCGCCGATCAGGTACTGAAAACTCATCGGATCGACCAGCAGTTTGACGCCGTTTTTCTCCATGATGGTGTCATCTTCGTTGATGGTTTCATCAAAAGTAAAACCATACTGAAAGCCCGAGCAGCCGCCGCCGCTGACAAAGACCCTGAGTTTAAGATTATTGTTGCCTTCTTCGTCAATCAATTGTTTGACTTTAAAAGCCGCATTTTCAGTAAATAAAAGCGGGGTGTGATTTTCAGTGCTCATATTTGTTTATCCTCATAATTTTTTCAGTATAGCAAACATCCGGCAGCTTGCTGGCTATGATGCTTCCTTTTCTACCGCTATATGCGCCTGATCGGTCGAGGGTGGCAATAATGTTATCATTTTCTCGGGCTGCTGCGCATTTCCGGATTCCGGTTTGTTGTGATGCAGCATTTTTCCATCAACGGAAGCACCGAGCTGGATTTCTATCGAACCGTACTGCACATCGCCATGTACTTTCGCTTTTTCCTGTAATTCCAAATAGCCTGATGCATCGATAGGGCCGGTTACCGTACCGTTGATGACAACATTAACAGCCTTTATTTTTCCTTCGATGCGGCCTTCGGTACTGAGAACCAATGTGCTGTTCTCATCATCGGTTGCAATGACATTGCCGGTAATATGTCCGTCAATCCGCAGGCCGCCGGTGAAATGAATATCGCCTGAGATATTTGTGTTAGCGCCAATCAAGGTATCGATATGATGATGGAGCTGGTTTTTCTTTTTTCTACCGAACATATTCTTTCTCCTTCACGATGCCGGTTGGACAGTTTCAGTAGCGATAGGTTTTTTGTCGCCATTTTTGTAAATTTGTACTTGAATGTTTTCCACGCTGGTGTCCGGTGATACTTGAAAATGCTCTTCCAGCCGATGAATGAACTTGAAACTGACCGGAAAATCTTGCTTGGAATTCTTGTTGACTAGCGGTATTACTTTACTTTTATCCTTCTGCAGCAATTTTACTTTGAACCTTAAGCTCCCTTTGAAATCATTCGGTCTCTCTCCGCCCTGAATGAGTGTTAGCGCGTAGCGGTACTGGCCCGGTGTTTGCGTTTCTTTCAGGCTGAATTGATAAATGGAAATACCGCTTTTTGTATTGTTGGCGACAAGATTGTGGAAAAACTCCAGTTTTTCCTTGAGTTGATCATTTTCAGCAGCGAGTGACTTTACTTCTTCGGCGAGATTTTGGTTAGCGGTATTGCTGATTTGCACTTGTTGAATTAAATCACCGATTTGCGTGCACAATTTTTGTTTCTTGGTTTGCCGGCAACTGCCTGGGTCAAATAGATACGACGTTTTTTCCTCGATCCTATCGTCCAGCTCATCCACAGAGTGCCTGCCTGCTTCGTACATGCCCCAAGAGAGCGCAGCCAGTAAGGAGCAGATTATTGCAGTGACTGCTAAATAAAATTGCCATGAACGGTGCGGCCGCACGACAACACGCTGGGAGAGAATCTGCGGTTTTTTCTGGAAAAGCCTGAACACCGTTAAGCGCCTTGCCGATGCAAATTCGATTTATCCGCGAACACCGGAGTATTCAGCATTGTCAAGGCAGGAGCGGAACCTGATTGATGCCGAGTGTTTCGGATAAGCCGAATAGGATGTTCATATTTTGTATCGCTTGCCCTGCTGCACCTTTGACCAAATTATCGGTTACCGATAGGATCACGACGGTATCGCTGTTTTGCGGTTGGTGCACGGCGATGCGGCAAAGGTTGGAGCCCCGCACGGAGCGGGTTTCCGGGTGTTTTCCGGCGGGCAGTACATCGACAAAAGCCTCGTTTTGGTAACGTTTCTCGTACAGCGCTTGCAAATCGACTTGTTTGGTCAGCTTGGCGTAGAGCGTTGCATGAATGCCGCGAATCATCGGGACCAAATGTGGGACAAACGTCAAACCGACCGGTTTCTTGGCTACATTGGAAAGACCTTGTTTAATCTCCGGCAGATGCCGGTGCCCTGGAACACCGTAAGCTTTGAAATTATCTGATGCTTCGGCGTGCAGGGTATGTACCTCGGCTTTTCGTCCGGCGCCGGAAACGCCGGATTTGACATCGGCGATTAGATGTTTGATATCGATCACACCAGCCTCGATCAGCGGCAGGAAGCCCAGTTGCACGGCTGTTGGATAACAACCCGGATTAGCGATCAGACGGGCATTCTTGACTTGCGCGCGATTAATTTCCGGTAAGCCGTATACAGCCTCGGCAACCAGATTAGGACAAGCATGCTGCATGCTATACCATTTTTCCCATTCTGCGACATCCTTGATACGAAAATCAGCCGCCAGATCGATGACTTTTACATCCGCTTTCAACAGGGATTCCGCTTGCTGCATTGCAATGCCATTCGGTGTGGCAAAAAAAACCACATCGCACTTGGTGAGTTTGGCGTCCGCAGGATCGCTGAATTTGAGATCGATATGTCCGCGCAGATTGGTGAATAATTCCGCTACACTCATGCCTGCTTCGCTGCGCGATGTAATCGCTTTGATTTTCACTTTGGGATGTTGCGCCAGCAAGCGCAACAACTCTACGCCTGTGTAACCGGTACCACCGACAATGCCGACATTGATCATCGTAACTCCTGTGATATTTCTTCGCTATAGGTTTTACTTATTTTCTATCCAATAAAAAAGCCGCCCGGAAAGAGGCGGCTTTTTGATAATCCTTGCGATAAAAAATTATCGTTTAGAGAATTGTTTGCGTCGCCGGGCTTTCCGCAAGCCTACTTTTTTCCTTTCCACTTCACGTGCATCGCGGGTAACCAGTCCTGCTTTACTGAGGACAGATTTTAAAGCTGAGTCATAATCAATCAGTGCACGCGTAATGCCATGACGCACTGCACCAGCCTGACCAGATTCGCCGCCGCCATGAATGTTTACCATAATATCAAAAGTATTGGCATTATTTGTAAGTTCCAGCGGCTGTCTTGCGATCATGCGGCCTGTTTCGCGAGAGAAGTAAACATCAATCGGTTTATCGTTGATGATAATCGCGCCTTTTCCCGGTTTGATAAAAACACGGGCAACAGCGCTTTTACGCCGACCAGTACCATAGTTATATTGAGTAGCCATAGATATTATGCTCGAATTTCAAGTGGTTTTGGTTGTTGAGCGGCATGTGGATGCGTATCGCCAGCATATATTTTCAATTTCTTTAGCATCGCATAACCCAGCGGGCCTTTAGGCAGCATGCCTTTGACAGCCTTCTCAAGCGGACGGGTTGGAAAACGCGCGTGCATTTTCTTGAAATTGGTTGCGTAGATCCCGCCTGGATAACCGCTATGGCGATAATAAATTTTATCTTCCGCTTTATTGCCTGTAACGCGCAATTTGTCGGCATTGACTACAACGATATAGTCGCCGGTATCAACGTGCGGTGTATAAATGGGTTTGTGTTTGCCGCGTAAACGGTAAGCAATCTGCGAAGCAAGGCGACCTAAAACTTTACCGGTCGCGTCAATGACAAACCAGTCATGATTTACTTCGTGTGGTTTGGCTGAAAATGTTTTCACAAAAACCTGTCCTGCGTATTCAAAAAGAGCCGCGAATTTTAAGTCAGGGATCAACAAAAGTCAAATATAGAATGCGTTATTTTATGCCGGGTTGGCGTATTTTTGCAGTAAACCGGAAGCCAGCACGGCTTACCGAAGAATGATGGATTTTAAACCAATCGCCGCTATAATCTCATCCTATAAGGGATGGCAAGCATTCCACCTTAACGTATCAATCACATACCGAGAGACCCGCTTTGAAAGAAAAACCAGAAACCAATTCATCTGTTGAGGCAACACCGGCCAATTTTATCCGCAATATTATCGACGAAGATAATCGTTCCGGAAAATGGAACGGACGTGTGGAAACGCGTTTCCCGCCCGAGCCCAATGGCTATTTGCACATCGGCCACGCCAAGAGCATTTGCCTGAATTTCGGTATTGCGCATGATTACGGTGGTGTGTGTCACTTGCGTTTCGACGATACCAATCCGGAAAAGGAAGCGCAGGAATATGTCGATTCGATTTGCGACAGCGTGTCGTGGCTGGGGTTCGATTGGGGCAAGCATCTGTATTATTCGTCCGATTACTTCGATCAGTTGTACGAATTTGCCGAGTACTTGATCACTCAGAATAAGGCCTACGTTGAGAGCCTCTCTGCTGAGGAAATCCGCGAATACCGAGGCACACTCATTAATCCTGGAAAGAACAGCCCTTACCGTGAACGCCCAGCCGCTGAAAGCCTGGATTTATTCCGTCGCATGAAAGCCGGAGAATTCCCGGATGGCCAATACGTGTTGCGCGCCAAGATCGACATGGCATCGCCCAACATTAACATGCGCGATCCGGTGATTTACCGCATCCGCCACGTGCATCACCAGCGCACCGGCAATCAATGGTGCATTTACCCGATGTACGATTACACGCACTGTATTTCTGACGCACTGGAAAGAATCACACATTCTCTTTGTACTTTGGAATTTGAAGATCACCGCCCGCTGTACGATTGGGTGCTGGATCAATTGGCAGATAAAGTGCCTTGCCATCCGCAGCAAATCGAATTTGCCCGGCTCAATCTGACCTATACCGTGATGAGTAAGCGCAAACTGATCGAATTGGTGGAAAGTAAACTGGTCGATGGCTGGGACGATCCGCGCTTGAGTACCCTCGCCGGTGTGCGCCGCCGTGGCTTTACACCGCGTGCGATCCGCTTGTTTGCTGAGCGTATTGGTATCAGCAAAGCGGATTCGTGGATCGACATGAGCATACTGGAAGATTGCTTGCGCGAGGACTTGAATGAGCATGCGCCGCGCCGTGTTGCCGTTCTGAAGCCGCTCAAACTGATCATCGACAACTATCCGGAAGATCAGCAAGAAGACTGTTTTGCGCCGGATCACCCGCAAAAACCGGAATGGGGCAAACGCACGATCCCGTTTTCCAAAGTGCTGTACATCGAACGCGACGATTTCATGGAAGTACCCTCCAAAGGCTATTTCCGTCTGTCTCCCGGCGCTGAGGTACGGCTGCGCTATGCTTTTATCGTCAAATGCGTGCAAGTCGATAAAAATGCGCAAGGTGACATCGAAGCGATTCATTGCACTTACGATCCCGATACCAAAAGCGGAACGCCCGGCGCGGATAGCCGCAAAGTCAAAGGCAATATCCATTGGCTCTCGGTTAAGCATGCGCAAGTGGCGGAAGTGCGTTTGTACGACCGCTTGTTTACCGATCCCCATCCGGATAGCGGTGACAAGGACTACAAAACCGCGTTGAATCCCGGATCGAAACAAATCATCACCGCGTATGTGGAACAATCGTTGTGCGATGCGCAGCCGGAACAAAGCTTCCAGTTTGAACGCAACGGCTACTTTGTCGCCGACCGGCTCGATATGAAGCCCGGTAAGCCGGTATTTAACCGTGCTGTAACGTTGCGCGATTCGTGGGGTAAAGCCGCAAGCTCGTAGCTGTGTGCGGTTGGATTGAAAATTCAGTCACCAGGCAATTCCAAACCGGTCAAGTATGGTCTGTTCGTACTACCGCATACTTTTTCAGTATTTCTTGATGAAACGGCGGAGGTAAGCGTGCCCAGTCGCGTGCTTCGATGACAATCGGAATATTCGACTGTTGCAAAGCTTGCAAAAAGGCATCCAAATCTTCCAGCGGAATCGGACTTAAATCCGGCGTGCGCAATACCAGATCCAGATCACTGGCTTCATGGGCATCGCCATTGACTCGCGAACCATAGGCCCAAGCGGTGACAGCCGGTAAATGTGCATGCAGCAACTCTATTAGCCGCTTGCGATCTTGTTCACGTAATAAAAGCTGTATTGTCATTGCTGCCGGAATACCTCTGAGATACGGCGGGCATCCTGAATGAATTGGGGCAGCAACCGTAAGGTTTCATTGGCAAAACCTTCGCCGTAATCGTGCGCGGTGTCGTTGCGGTTATCGCGATAAATCAGCCAGCGTTCGGCCTCATCAAGCGAAATCAATCCATGCTTGGCCGCCTGGCGGAAAATATCTTTGAACAGTAATTGATCGACCTGCTTGCTGGAAGCGAAATAAGGTTTTAAGCATTTCTTCAGCAGCTTACCAGTTTGCTCCAGAATGATCTCGAATTCTTTGACGCAGGCCGCACGATAAATATCGTACATATCACTGTCTTGCGGCTGCTGATTCAAACCATCGAACGCCCGGTTCAAGATGGCGATGCAACGGACAAAATAATCGGTGTTCAGTGAACTCATGGAGAACTGGTTTTCAGAAAAATTGCTTAAATAAGTGTTTTAAGGTAATCGAACGTGCCGCTGGATGAGTGTCATTGAAAATGAAAAATAAACCAAGAGAATGATTCATTCACCAGCGGTGTAGTCAAAATGTACCCTTTGTAGCGCTATTTCTTAATTACTTCGGTGCTTCCTTTTTAGGTTTTTTCGCTTCCTTGGTTTTGCGTTGCTGTCCTTTGGCCATGATGGTCTCCTTATGTGATGGTTACTACATCATAAACTGAATGGTACCGTTTGTGTTGCCATGCATGCAGCGTGCGTGTGCGCTTTGTGGCTGTGCTGTCAGTCGATATAGAACAATCCCCGTTGCCGGACCATTTTCCAACCGGTGCGGTCGTTCTGGCGGCATGCGCCGTAGCGGAAAGAGGGCGGCAATTCCGGGAATTTGAAGCGTAGATCATAGAACCAAGCGCACTGGCCTTGCTCCGAAATATCGATGCGTTCCAGTACCGGGAACTGAGCGAATGCTCGAAAGGGCGCAAAAGCGGGGTGCAGCCAGGCTTCGCGGGCGAGCATTATTTCTGCCGGGTCGCCGCCGAATTGCTGCTGGATTTGCCAGTTATTCTCCACGACCGGGCGATAAGCATCAGCCATGCGGATGAGCAGCCAAGTGGTTTGATTGTGCTGTTGATGGCCGGATGGCAGCAGATTGACATTGGCGAGGTGATAGTTGTCATCGTGCTGGATGATGATTTTCCAGTGAAACGGCGACAGTGGCTGTGGCAGCACGCTGATGTGTGCTTGCGGTATGGTGTGCGTATGGATGTATTGATTGGCGACGGCGATTGCCTGCTGGCGCAACGTGGATAAAAAAATCACATAACCGCACAATACGGTCAATGCCATGATGGCTGGGATTCTTTGCTGCGGATAACGCCATGAAGTCACAAGACCGGCAATGATGATCAAGCTGAACCAAGGGTCGATAACGAAAACCAGCGGCAAGGAAAAACGCTCCGTGGAGAAAGGTGCGAGCAGCATCAATCCATACGACGTGATCAAGTCTCCGGCAATATGAATGGCGAGACCTAAACAAGCAGGCCGGTAAAATAATTGCCACGCATAGCGTTTACGCGTGAGCCTTGAAGCTAGCCAAGCCAATAGCCATGCCCATAGCGGCAACAGGATCAGCGAATGTGTCGGGCCCTGATGCCAGTTGAGATACGTTAGTGTATCGATCAGCCGCAGCGCAAAATCGATATCCGGAAATGCGGCCGCGGCACAACCGGTGATAACGTACAGGCGAAGCGGCACAACGGTTTCTTCGCGCTGCCGTTGCGCCATGGCTGGCGCCGCAGCCCGTGCCAGGAGGGCGCCACTTAATGCATGCGTGATGGGATCCACGGTTTAACCGGATTTCGCATGCCTTTCATGTACTACCGGTTCGGTCAGCGGTGAGGATTCAAGCGATTCCGGGATTTCATGGGGGGATTGTGTTTCTGTGGCGGCGTCAGCTACGGTTTCTTCATGCGATGTCCTGTAGACCAGATGATCCAGGGATTCCGCATACTTCAGTTTGTGCGCCAGAAAGTCCCGTGTATTCTGTGAATTTTCCGAGTCATCCTGCATCCAGTAGGCGAAAGTCGCGAGATAGATCGTTGTCAGCGCGGTTTCCTCCAGCGCGCGACGCACCGAGGTGGCATCGCGTTGTGCGGCTTCGCGCAGCCATTGCACGGTGCGGCTGACGCGCATGATGGCGGGAATCTGGATATGCAGGTGACCAGGCTCCAGCTTGGCGCCGATCATCTGCCGCGTAACCTTACGGTGTGCGGTCAAGGCATCCAGCCAAGCCATCGTGAGCAACTGCAAGCGTTCGCGTGGCGGCAGCGACATGAATTCAACCGTTTCCGCCGCCCGTAGCATCTGGCTGTCGGCCCGGTCGAACCAGGCATCGACCAGATCCTCCTTTTCGCGGAAATGAACCCGGATTTCATCCAGCGTAATATCGAGTTCCGCCGCTACATCAAACAACCGTACCGCTTCCCAGTTAGAACGTTCCGCGATGGCGATTGCCGTATCAACAATTGCTTCACGTAAATCAAGCTTACTTTTCTTCATCTCGATCCTCCACATAGCGTTAACAGGAGTGGCGTGATGCGATGCCGTTTTCACTATAACACACTCAAAAATGCGATGTGATGCGGCCACAAATATTCAGAGACCGCTGAACGCCGGGTGGGATCAACGGATTGGCGGAAAGTGGAGGGTACCCATAATAGTGACAGATATCCTGGTAAAAAAAGGCAGTATCAACTATAGCTATCTTGTTGTTCTAACACTTATTATAGAAAGGCACTTATTTTTATGGTGGTTCATCCGGTAAACCAGCGTTAATTTTTCCTACATGCTTGTAACTTGATGAATGTATAATTTATTTCGCATTACTGCCATGAAATTTGATACTGAGCATTTTGCAAAAAACTTTTTTATTTTTTAATGATTAGACGAGTGATCGTTAGATTGCGTGCACCTCGGCACAACAATAATACTGGTCGCATCGGATTACGAATGAGGAGAATATATTATGAAAGCTAAATCGCTTTTATTACAAACGACACTAGCGGGAGCCGCCGTTTTGCTGGCCGCATCGGCTCACGCTACAGTGCTGACTTTCGATTTGGACCCGGGAGTACCAAATTTTGGCGATATCTCGGGAAGCTATGGGGATAACGTTAATGCCCCGAGTGATGCGGTGGGATCGTATCTGATCGGAAACGGCTATACGCCAAACGTCACCACTGAATACCGCACATGGCAAATCAGCACGGGTACGGTGGCTTACAATAACCTCGATTTCTGGGCTACAGGCTACGGTGATCTGACAAACGTTGCTTATAGTGTGACCAGTTCGGATCACTTCGCAGAAATTACCCTGGTGCCGGAACCCGGCTGGGCAATTCGCTTGAATAGCTTTGACATTGGGGGTTATAGTTTCACCGATCACCCCGGCTCTCAAGTACGGATTCTGGATGGTACCAGCAATACGGTATTGGTCGATTATTCGCCGTTGACAATCCTAGGATCGGGCGGTACACACAGTAGTTTCACACCCGGGCTGACGCATAATGGCCCTATATCGATCCGCTTCGGTTATAACGATTGGAATGTGGGTATCGACAATATCAATTTCGATCAAGTGACCGCCGTACCCGAACCCGAAACCTACGCAATGCTGCTGGCTGGATTGGGACTGGTTGGTTTCATGGCGCGGCGCAGAAAGCAAAGCGTTTAAACTGACTTTGCCGTGCTTTAAGATAACCCCGCCCGAGTGGCGGGGTTTGTTTTTGCGGCGCGGCAAATCCCAATCAACCCAGACCAAGCAACAGCATGGTGTACGCTTCCGCTTCCGGAACGATGGAAACTTAAGATGTCATTCCGCAGCCATTGCTGAAAAATCTCCCCGCTGCTGCAAAGACGATTTATCATCGGCGCGATGCTGCGTAGTTTGCCGCTTTCTACAACTTCCCTGGATGATGAATGACCGATAATCCGCCTGACGCTTTCCTGTCGCATCACAGTGCCGATAAGCCATCGGTAGAGATCATCGCCGCTGCGTTGGAAAAACAAGGGCTGAGCTGTTTCCTGGATAAATGGGATATCGCGCCGGGCGATGAATGGCTGCGCAATCTGGAGCAAGGATTGCGCGACAGCCGGTTTATCGTGATTTTCTTCGGGCCGGACGGCATCGGCCCGTACCAGCAAGCGGAAGCTGATGCCGCGCTGCGGCGGCAAATCCAGCAGCGTCGGCATTGCGTCATTCCGGTGCTGCTGCCGGGCGCGACGCCCGAGCACATCGCGCAGTGTTCGGTGTTTTTGCAGGGTGTCAACGCGTTGAAATTTCATACCCTGGACGATCCGCTGCCGCACCGTCTGCTCGTTGGATTATTGCGTGGCGAAGATCCCGAGCGCTTGCGTCAATTGATCGGCGCCACAGCGCAAGCACCCGCCGGTCTGCTGCAAACCTTGCAGTCCTGGCTGAGCGGTTTGTCCATCGGCTGGCAGGATGGCGAATGCATCATCAGCGAAGGTCAGGGCCAGCGCTGCCTTAACATTCCCGATCTCAGCGCCAGCTTCAACGCCGCCAGCATCGAATACCTGCTGAGCTGGAAAAGTCGCCTGACCGGCCTGATCGGCCGCGAACAGGAACTGCAAACTTTGCACGCTTGGGCGGACGCGCCGCAACAGATCAGTTGCCGCCTGATCACCGGCGAAGGTGGTACCGGCAAAACCCGGCTGGCGTTCGAATTCGCCCGCCAATTACGCGACCAAAAAAGCTGGCAGGCGGGTGAAGCGCAAGGGCTGAGCGGCAGCTGGTATACCGGCGGAGCAGGAACGTTGCTGGTGATCGATAATCCGGAGCAACGCCCGGACAAAGTGAGCACACTGCTGGAAGCACTCGCACAACAGCAAGTGACAAGCAAATTGCGCGTGCTGCTGGTTGGTCGCAACGGCGATTTTCTCAAGCGACTGACACAAGTTGCGCAAACCATCATTGTACCCGAGATCGAATTGACCGGCCTGGGGGATGGCAATGACACCAATAGCGATGCATGGCAATTGTTTCAGCAAGCATGGCAGTCACTGCACCAGCGGCAACAATATGCTGTGCCGCGGCTGCCGCTCACGCAAGACACCTTTCACCAGTGGCAGCAACGCGATGAAGCGCACCGACGCCCGCTGTTCGTGCTGGCGCTGGCCGTGCATTGCATGCAGCAACCCAGCGCGTACGAGCTGAACGCGCCTGAGATTCTGCGCGCTTTGGTGCAGCAATACGAAATCAACCGCCTAGTCAAGGAAGCTAAGCGACTGCACATCGATCCTGATGGTCTAGTCTTATTGCGCGCCTTGGCCGGTATCACCGGCAAGTTACCCGCGGAAGCACTGCGCCAACTGATTCAAATGAGTGAGGCATTGCCGCTTGATTATCGCTTGCCTGCGCTGAATCAACTCAAGCAAACCAGCCTGTGGCGGAATGGTGGGATTCCCGTATTGCAACCCGACCTGCTTGCCGCCGATTTGCTGCACTATGCATTGACCCAAATCGCCGCCGATCAGGCTGGTATATGGCAATACTGCGCACTGGCAGCAGCGCCGGATCAGCGAAAAGCCAGCTCAACCTTGGGGCGACTGATACACGACGTGCGGTTTATTTTGCAACGAGTATGGCCATTGCAAGCTTTGATTGACTGGGTGGTTCAAGACGATGAGCGCAGTGCC
Organism: Proteobacteria bacterium ST_bin16; assembly: GCA_002083595.1. Classification (GTDB taxonomy): domain Bacteria; phylum Pseudomonadota; class Gammaproteobacteria; order Burkholderiales; family Nitrosomonadaceae; genus Nitrosomonas. The sequence continues at coordinate 60,154 of MSXT01000012.1, forward strand.
TTGATCAATGTTGCGTTACGCCGGAATAACCTGGAGCGAACCCTGCTGCCACTCGCCCTCGCCACCGAGCAAAAAGCGGTACAAGCTCACGAGCAATTGGCGCAAGAAAACTTTGCCGTTTACGGCCCGGCTCTGGCAGGTAGTCTCCACAACTGGTCGCTTCGTCTGACGGAAGACGGGCAACGCGCACAAGCGCTGAAAGCGATCAGGCGTGCGGTGAGTATTTACGAGAAACTGGCGCAAGCCAACTTTGCCGCGTACGGTCCGGATCTGGCATTGAGCCTCAACAGCTGGTCGAACCGTCTGGCTGGGGACGGGCAGCGCGCACAAGCGCTGGCAGCGATCGGCCGCGCGGTGGCGATTTATGAGCAGCTGGCGCAAGCCAACTTTGCCGCGCACGGCCCGTATCTGGCGGGTAGCCTCAACAACTGGTCGAACCGTCTGGCGGAGGATGGGCAACGTGCACAAGCGCTGGCAGCGATCGGCCCCGCAGTCAGTATTTACGAGCAACTGGCGCAAGACAACTTTGCCGCGTACGGCGCAGTTCTGGCGATGAGTCTCAACAACTGGTCGCTCCGTCTGGCGGAAGACGAGCAGCGCGCACAAGCGCTAACAGCAATCGGCCGTGCGGTGAGTATTTACGAGCAACTGGCGCAAGCCAACTTTGCCGCGTACGGGCCGGACCTGGCGATGAGCCTCAACAACTGGTCGGTTTATCTGGCGGAAGACGGACAGCGCGCACAAGCGCTAAAAGCGATCGGCCGCGCGGTGGCAATCCGCGAGCAGCTGGCGCAAGCCAACTTTGCCGCGTACGGGCCGGATCTGGCGAGTAGCCTCAACAACTGGTCGATTTATCTGGCAGCGGACGGACAGCGCGCGCAAGCGCTAAAAGCGATCGGCCGTGCGGTGACTATTTACGAGCAACTGGCGCAAGCCAACTTTGCCGCGTATGGCCCGGATTTGGCGCAAAGCCTCAATAACTGGTCAGTTTATCTGGCGGAAGACGGGCAACGCGCACAAGCGCTAACAGCGATCGGCCGTGCGGTGGCGATTTACGAGCAGATGGCGCAAGCCAACTTTGCCGCGTACGGCCCGGCTTTGGCGATGAGCCTCCACAACTGGTCGCTCCGTCTGGCGGAGAGTGCAGCGCTGACTGCCGAAGAAGCCAAACAGTTAATGGACATCAAGGCGCGGTTGCGCCAAATCAAGCGTCGCGTGCGCGACGAAGGCGTTCAGGTTCCTGCTCAATTAGCTGGGTTATTTGAATCCGGCGAGCCGGATGAAGACGATTGACGATGGCTGCTTGCCAGCGGCAATGGTATCGCAATCAAACCGTTTCCTTAGCGTTTTGCCGCTGCGCTATCGCTCAACCGCATCGTCAGCGCAATCCGTTTGCGCTTCTCATCCACTTCCACCACCTTGACGGTGACGACTTGCCCCACCTTGACAACGGTATGCGGGTCTTTGACGAACTTGTCCGCCAGTGCCGAGATGTGCACCAGGCCGTCCTGATGCACGCCGATGTCGACGAATGCGCCGAATGCGGCGACGTTGGTGACCACGCCTTCGAGCACCATGCCGGGGTGCAAGTCCTTGATCGATTCGACGCCTTCCTTGAACGTCGCGGTTTTAAACGTGGAGCGCGGGTCGCGGCCGGGTTTTTCCAGTTCGTGTAGGATGTCTTTGACGGTCGGTAGACCGAATTGCGCGGTGACGTACTTTTCCGGGCGGATCGATTGTAACGCGGATGAATTACCGATCAATGCAGTGACATTGAGTTTAATGTCATTGAGAATTTGTTCAACCAATGGGTACGATTCCGGGTGCACGGCCGAGGCGTCGAGCGGGTTGGCGCCATTCGGGATGCGCAGGAATCCGGCGGCTTGCTCGAAAGTCTTCTCGCCTAACCCCGGTACTTTCAGCAATTCGGCGCGCTTGGCGAACCGGCCTTTGCCGTCGCGGTAAGCGACGATATTGTGTGCGATTTTGCCGCTTAGCCCGGCCACGTAGCGCAACAACGCGGGGGAGGCGGTGTTGACGTCGACACCGACGGCGTTGACGCTGTCTTCCACCACCGCGTCGAGCGATTGCGCCAGCTGGCTTTGATTGACGTCATGCTGGTACTGGCCGACGCCGATCGATTTCGGATCGATCTTGACCAATTCGGCGAGCGGGTCTTGCAACCGGCGGGCGATCGACACCGCGCCGCGCAGCGACACATCCAGATCCGGCAATTCCTCCGATGCGAGCTCGGACGCGGAATACACCGAAGCACCGGCTTCCGACACCATGATCGATGTGAGCTTGAACTGCGGGTAGCGTTTGATCAGCTCCTTCGCCAATTGATCGGTTTCGCGCGATGCAGTGCCGTTGCCGATGGCAATCAGTGTCGCGGAATGGCGCTCGGCCAGTTGTTTCAGCGTGTGCAATGCGCCATCCCAATCGTTCTTCGGCGCATGTGGATAAATCGTCGCGGTATCAAGCACTTTGCCGGTCGCGTCGACCACCGCCACTTTCACGCCAGTGCGCAAACCCGGATCCAAACCGATGGTTACGCGCGCACCGGCGGGCGGGGCGAGCAGCAGGGCTTTAAGATTCTGCGCGAACACGCGGATCGCTTCGGTTTCCGCATGCTCCTGTAAATTGCTCATCAATTCAGTTTCCAGGTGCGAGAAGATTTTTGTGCGCCAAGCTGCGCGCGCCGTGTCGATCAGCCAGCCGTCCGCCGCACGGTTCTGGTTGCGGATATTGAATTGCCGCGCGATCTGTTGTTCACAGGGATTGAGCGTTAAATTGCGGGCTTTTTCCTCCAATTCGGAATCGAGCAGCAGCTTGATTCTCAACACCCCTTCACGTTCGCCGCGCAGCAACGCCAGCGCACGATGCGACGGGATTTTCGTGATGGCTTCACTGTAATCGTGGTAATCGGTGTATTTGGTATCGCCGTCCTTCTTGTCCTTGGCCACTTTCGCGGTCAGTACGCCATGCGTGCGCAGATAATCGCGCAAGATTTGCAGCAGCGGCGCATGTTCGGCAAAGCGCTCAATCAAAATATGCTGCGCGCCTTCCAGCGCGGCAGCCGCATCGGCGACACCGGGATTGTCGCCATCCTCGCTGGTGAACGGCGCTTTCAGGTATTTCGCCGCCTCGGCTTGTGGATCGAGCCGCGGATCGTTCAACAGGCTATCCGCCAATGGCTGCAACCCGGCCTCATGCGCAATCTGCGCCTTGGTGCGACGTTTTTTGCGGTACGGCAGGTACAAATCCTCCAGATGCGCTTTATCCGTTGCGTGCGTCAGCGCATCGAGTAACGGCGGCGTCATCTTGCCAAGCTTCTCAATCGCCCCGATGATCGCCGCGCGCCGCTTCTCCAGCTCGCGCAAACTATGCAAGCGCTCCGCCAGCAAGCGTAACTGTGCATCGTCCAACCCGCCGGTCGCCTCCTTGCGGTAACGGGCAATAAAAGGCACCGTCGCGCCATCGTCGAGCAATTGAATCGTGGCCTGGATTTGCGAGAATTTAACTGCGAGTTCGGTGGCGAGGCGTTGTTCGATGGAAGGCAGCATGGGGTTGTGTTTCGGTCGTTGAAGTGGGTAGGGATGGTAAACCAAGTGACGGCGGGATCGCAACGGATTATGTCGTGTAAAATTGAGTCGGAGAAAAATAATCGATTGAATGACGATAGGAATTCCAGAAATTTGCGCGACGCCATAAAGCTGGAGTTTGCTGACTTTCTTCAACATACTGTGCTGATCGATGAAGGTGTGAAAGCATGAATAATCAGACTGTAAATTCTGGCAAGAAACAAAAACAACGCGACCCGGACTTAGCTGCGGCCGAGATCGCTATGAAGCGAGCTGCTCAAAGAGCGCGTGAACGGGCCAAACGCATTGGGGCGGGTGTCGTGGTTCTGAAAGATGATCGGATTGTGGAAGAGAAATAGAATATGAGCGTTTGTGATAGCACCATCCAATTGCGAGAATGACTATGGAAGTATTTCTTCAAGTCTCTGCATCTTTGCATGAGATACGTTGGGAAGTGGCATGACCTACCAGCCACCCTACACCATCACCCTGGCAATCGTAAATTTGGTCGCAGCGATCAGTGAAACCATCGGCCGCTACACCGTGCTGGCCGAACAGCGCCTGACGCCACGTTTGCGGCGGGAAAATCGTATCCGCACCATTCATGCTTCGTTGGCCATCGAGAACAATACGCTGACGCTGGAACAGGTGACCGCCGTAATCGAAGGTAAGCGGGTGCTGGGTCATCCCCGTGAAATTCAGGAGGTGCGCAATGCCTTTGCGGCCTATGAGGCGATGGAGGGTTGGCGTGCCGGTTCCGAGCTGGATTTATTGTCGGCGCACGAGTTGTTGATGCGCGGCTTGGTGGATGAAGCCGGATGTTATCGTTCCGGCGGTGTCGGTATTTTCCAGGGCAAACAGTTGGTGCACATGGCGCCGCCTGCCAATCGGATACCGAAGCTGATGACCGATCTGCTCGAATGGTTGACGATAACGACCGAACACCCGCTGATCGCCGGTTGTGTCTTCCATTACGAGTTTGAATTCATTCATCCCTTTGCCGACGGCAACGGCCGGATGGGGCGGTTGTGGCAAACTTTGATTTTGCGGGAATGGAATGCTTTGTTGGCTTATCTGCCTGTGGAGACAATGGTCAGGGAGCATCAAGAAAGTTATTATCAAGCTTTGGCGGCAGCGGATGAGCGAGCGGATGCGACACCGTTCGTCGAGTATATGCTTGGCAAGTTACTTGCTGCCATCCTCGAAGTGGCTGATTCCCATCAAACGACCGACCAAGTAGCCGATCAAGTAACCGACCAAGTAGCAAAACTTATTCGAGCAATGGGTAGCGGAGAACTTAGCAGTAATGATTTGATGCAGGCTTTGGGACTGACGCATCGCCCGACTTTCCGGGAAAATTATTTGAATCCGGCATTGGCGGGTGATTGGATCGAGCGCACGCAACCCGATTCACCGCGCAGTCCCACACAACGTTATCGATTAACCCCGAAGGGACGGCAATGGCTTCAACAGCAAATCGGGTGACGAGAGATCAAAAGTCAGCATCAACTCAGGGTTGGCGATGCTCAGCAATTTCCAATCCACCCCCGCATTTCCAGCACAACTGAAAATTGGCCGGATTCTCCTCGCCGCAGGATGGGCATTGCACGTTGCCGGTAGTGACCGGGGTGTTTTCGTAGGTTTCAATCACATGTTTGCCACGTTCATAGTCTTCGTCGCGCTTGATCCATACTTCCGGGCAGGCGTGGTGGACCGGTATTTCTCCGGCCATGCCTTGCGCGTATTGGTTGAAAATTTGCGCCGGAATGTAGGCGTGTGCGAGCAGATCAAGTACTATCTGCGCTTCCATCAGATTATTGGCGGAATAAATTTTTTTCATGCCGTGATGAGTACCCAACAGATCAATCGATTAACTGACAAAAACTATGTGGTTTAGAAATATACAAGCTTATCGTATTACCAGTGGAAATATAACCCCGGATAGCCTGGAAGAAGCGCTTTCCCAGCATGCCTTGCAGCCTTGCATGCAAATGGAATTGCAAAGCCGCGGCTGGCTGACGCCGCGTGACGAGCAGCCGAATTTTGTGCATGCCTATGGGCAGCATTGGCTGATTGCGTTCGGGGTGGAGAAAAAGTTGTTGCCCGCTGGGGTGATCAACCAGCATGCGAAAAACCGTATCGTGCAGATCGAGCAGATGCAGGGTTACAAGGCGGGTAAGAAACAGGTGCGCGATATCAAGGAAGCGACTATCGTCGAGCTGCTGCCGCGTGCTTTTGCGCAGCGCCATAAAACCTACGCCTGGATCGATGCGCTGAATAACCGGCTGATTCTGGATACGTCCAGCGCCCATAAAGCCGAGGAGTTCATCGAAGTGCTGGTGAAAACGGTGCAGGGCATCACGCTGGCGCCGCTGGAAACGAAGATTTCGCCGTCATCGGCGATGACGCGCTGGCTGACAGTTGATGGCGATTTGCCATCGATTTTCACCGTCGACCGCGATTGCGAGCTGCAAGGGATGAGCGATGAGAAGGAAACCATCAAGTATTCCCATCACATTTTGGAAGCGGAAGAAACCGCGCGCCATATCCGCGCCGGGAAAAAGGCGATCAAACTCGCCATGACATGGGATAGCAAAATCTCGTTTGTGCTGCAGGACAACTTGCAACTGCGGCGCATTGCACCGCAGGATATTCTGAAGGAGTCCACCGAGAGCGCGGAGGAATTATTCGTCAGCGATTTTACCATCATGACCGGCGAGCTGAACCAGCTGATCACAGATGTTATCGATGCGCTCGGTGGTGAAGATCACAGCTAATACAGCTCAGCTGGCTTGTTTTTAGTGTTTGCCGGTTTTGGTTTGATCCTTGATTCCCGACAGTACACCGCTGGCGGCTTTGCTGACAATATCAGCCGTCTTTTGCGCCAGACTGGCGCCGGTTTCCACTTGCACATTGCCAACCGACGCGATCTGCTGCGCAAAAGTCGCTAAGGTTTCCTTCAGCTGCGAGCCCACGTGAGTGCCGGTATTTTTGGCATGGTGGCTCAGATCGAGCAGCACATCGGCAATCAGCCCTTGCGCTGCGGTGGCGGTGTGATGCAACGTCTCCACGAACAAACTTTCGAGGCTTTCCAGCTCGGAACGGGTGCGCGCCAATTCGGTATCGGAGAATCGCTTGGCCTGGCCTGCGGCTTCTTCGACGGCCAGTTTGGAGGCTTCGGCAAATCTTGCCAGCGCTGAATCCAGTCCGGCCACGGCATCGGTAATTTGTGATTTGGCCGCCTGGGTTTGATTGGCTGCTTGTTGCAATTGCTGCGCCGCGCCATCGTGTATCCCTTGCATCACGGCCGTGATGATGCGCCGCAACGATTCCGGATCGACGTTTTTCGCATTCATGGCTTTCAGCGTTAAGCGATGCACCGTTTCCTGAATATGCGAACCGCTGGCGATGGCTTCACGGACTTCGGCTTCCAGTGCTTTGATATCGTTGTCGCTGCCCGGGGCGTTATTAGGCTCATGGGTATTTTCATTGTGCATGATGACGTGTCCTATAAGAAGGTGAAAAGGTGAGGTCCGGTTTCATTGTCCTCTGCTACTTGCGAGTTGGTCAAGACCATTCATGTAAGGGCGCAAAACTTCCGGAATAGTCACACTGCCGTCGGCGTTCTGATAATTCTCCAGCACCGCCACCAGCGTGCGTCCGACGGCCAGGCCGGAGCCGTTCAACGTGTGCAGCAGCGCCGGTTTGCCGTTTTCATTGCGGAAACGTGCTTGCATGCGCCGCGCCTGAAATGCTTCGCAGTTGCTGCACGAGGAGATTTCCCGGTAGGTGTTCTGCGCGGGCAGCCAGACTTCGATGTCGTAGGTTTTTGCCGCCGAGAAGCCCATATCGCCGGTGCACAAGGCCATGACCCGGTACGGCAAGTCGAGTTTTTGCAGAATCTTTTCCGCATGGCCGACCAGTTGCTCCAATGCTTCATACGATTGCTCAGGGTGGACGATGTGCACCAGTTCGACTTTGTCGAATTGATGCTGGCGGATCAAACCGCGCGTATCGCGTCCGTAACTGCCCGCCTCGGAACGGAAGCAGGGTGTATGCGCCACGTATTTCAGCGGCAGCGCTTGCAGCGGCACGATGTCATCGCGCACCATGTTGGTGATCGGGACTTCGGCGGTGGGAATGAGATGAAAATCAGCCGTAGACGCCTCGCCGGACGGATTTGCGCCACCGGCATGAACGGAAAACAAATCCTCCTCGAATTTGGGTAACTGTCCGGTGCCGCGCAAGCTATCGCGGTTGACCAGGTAGGGCACATAAGTTTCGGTGTAGCCATGTTCCTGCGTGTGCGTATCCAGCATAAATTGCGCCAAAGCCCGATGCAGGCGTGCCAGTCCGCCTTTCATCAAACTGAAACGCGCGCCGCTAAGTTTTGCGGCGGTTTCAAAATCCAGCAATCCCAGACCCTCACCGACACTGACGTGATCCTGGATGGCAAAGTCAAATGTGCGCGGCTCTCCCCAGCGGCGGATTTGCACGTTGCCGGTTTCGTCTTTGCCTTCCGGCACGCTGTCATGCGGGAGATTCGGTACTTCCAGCAGTATTTTTTGCAATTGCTGTTGAATTTGCTCCAGATGGTCTTCCGCTTGCTTCAAGGCATCGCCTAGATGGGCGACTTCGGCCATGATGGCGGAGACATCTTCGCCTTTGCTTTTGGCATGGCCGATTTTTTTCGATGCCGAATTACGCTGCGCTTGCAGTTCCTGGGTTTCGGTCTGGACTTTTTTCCGTTCCGCTTCCAGGGCATTGAACGCTTCCACGGGAAAGGCGTAACCTCTTTTGGCCAACTGCCGGGTGACAGTGTCCAGATCGGTGCGTAATTGTTGAATTTCTAACATGCAAAGACTCCAAAAATAATCGATAGAAACAGATAGCTATATTTTATGCTTTGCTTTCTCATCCAGGTTGCGCAAATAAGCCAGTTTTTCCCGGATTTTCTGTTCCAGGCCATAAGCGGTCGGCTGATAAAAACTGACTTCGGGCATGTCATCCGGAAAATAATTCTCTCCCGCAGCATAGGCTTCCGGGCAATCGTGCGCGTAACGGTAGGCATCGCCGTAGCCGATATCCTTCATCAGTTTGGTCGGCGCATTGCGCAAATGCACCGGCACGCGGCGCGATTTGTCGTGTGCAACCAGTGAACGTGCTTTATTGTAAGCTAAATAGGCGGCGTTGCTTTTCGGTGCGCAGGCGAGATACAGCGCCGCTTGCGCCAGTGCCAGTTCGCCTTCCGGGCTGCCCAGCCGCTCGTAAGTCTCGCACGCATCGAGCGTCAAGCGCAGGGCGCGCGGATCGGCCAGACCGATATCTTCCGTGGCCATGCGGATCAACCGCCGCCCGATATACAACGCATCGGCGCCACCATCCAGCATGCGGCACAACCAGTACAGCGCCGCATCCGGCGAGGATCCGCGTACCGATTTGTGCAATGCGGATATCTGATCGTAAAACGCATCGCCGCCTTTATCGAAGTTGCGGTTATTGCGTGACAAGGTATTAACGACTATATCCTTTTCGATATGCGTGATGGCTCCGGTTTCCGCCGCGCTCTGGATTTGCTCGAGCAGATTCAGCAGACGCCGGGCGTCGCCGTCAGCGTATTCGATCAACAGTTGCCGTGCTTCGGCGGAGAATTGCAGATCACCCAGCGCCAGCTTTTGCGCGCGCTCCAGGAGCTGGGATAACTCCGCTTCCGACAACGCGGTCAGCACATAAACCTGCGCCCGCGACAGTAACGCGTTATTAACTTCAAACGATGGGTTTTCCGTGGTGGCGCCGACAAAGGTGATCAATCCTTGTTCGACGTAGGGCAGGAAAGCATCTTGCTGCGATTTGTTGAAACGGTGCACTTCGTCGACAAACAGGATGGTATGCCTTCCGCTTTGTTGCAACGTCAATTCGGCTTGCTCGATGGCGGCGCGGATGTCCTTGATGCCGGACAGCACGGCGGACAGCGCAATGAATTCGCTGTTGAACTCGGTCGACATGATGCGCGCCAGCGTGGTTTTTCCGGTTCCCGGTGGGCCCCACAAAATCATCGAGTGCGGTTTGCCCGATTCAAACGCCAACCGCAATGGCTTGCCGGTGCCGAGTAGATGGCTTTGCCCGATGATATCGTTCAGATGTTTGGGACGTAATTGTTCCGCCAGCGGTACTTGAGGTTGATTCGGTGCAAACAGATCGGCTTCACTCACGGATGACGTCGGCATTTCCAGGCGGTGTGAATTGGAATAAATCGGCGGGTAGCGTTGGATTTTTGTCCCAATCGGAGAATGACAGGATGGTGGTTTGGCCGAAATTATCGCGTAATGCCATGATTTTGAGCACGCCATCCGGAGAAAAAGCCATTTGGATGAACTCGAATGCGCTTTCCTTGCTTTTGGGAATAGCTTCGAGCCATTCCATTTCGTTTTGCACACCCAATTCAACCAGTTCAAAATTCTCTTCGATGGCGCTGCTGCCCGCCAACAGCGCAGCCGGGCTGCTGCCGATGGCGATATTGAATGGCCGCTCGGTGACTTGGTTCAGATCGTGGTCATAAAACCATACCTTGCTGCCATCGCCGACGATTAATTGCTCGTAAGGTTTGTCATACGTCCAGCGGAATTTCTCCGGACGTTCAAATTGCATCGTGCCTTGCGATTCTTGTACCGTGCGCGCGCTTTTGTCGTACAGCGTCTGAGAGAAATTAGCGCGAACCGTGCGCGTTTGCTGAATGAAGCTTTTCAAGCTGGTGATGGCGGCTGCTTCAGCCCAGTGTGGTATCAGACTGCTGACGAGCAGGAGAAAAACGAGACAGCTTGAGCGGGCCATAGTATTCCTAAAATGAAATGGGGGTATGAAGCGCATGACGGCAGGGACATTGTTCATTCGTTGCGTGCCGGAGCCAATACTTCCCGGTTGCCGTTACTTTGCATGGATGAGACCAGACCGGCGCGCTCCATGTCTTCAATAAGACGGGCGGCGCGATTATAGCCGATGCGTAAATTCCTTTGCACCAGGGAAATCGATGCGCGGCGGGTTTTGACGACGATGGCCACGGCCTCATCATAAAGCGGATCGGCTTCGCCTTGCGGTTTTTTCAGTTCGGAGGAATCGCCGCTATCGTTTTCTTCATCACTAGTTTGCAGAATTTCCTCGATGTAATTCGGTTCGCCATGTTCTTTCAGATATTCGACTACTTTATGCACTTCGTGGTCGGCGACAAAAGCGCCGTGCACGCGTTGCGGGTAACCGCTGCCGGGCGGCAGATACAGCATATCGCCTTGGCCGAGCAGAGCTTCCGCGCCCATTTGATCGAGAATGGTGCGCGAATCGATTTTGCTCGATACCTGAAAAGCGATGCGGGTCGGAATGTTGGCTTTAATCAGACCGGTAATCACATCGACCGATGGGCGTTGCGTCGCCAGCAGCAGATGGATGCCGGATGCGCGCGCTTTTTGGGCCAGCCGGGCGATCAAGTGTTCGACTTTTTTACCGGCGACCATCATCAAATCAGCCAGTTCATCGATCACCACGACAATGAGCGGCAACTCATCCAGATATTCCGGCTCTTCTCCCGGCGGCAGCAATGGATTAACGACGGGTTCTTCGCTTTTAGCTGCATCGCGTATTTTCTGGTTGTAGCCGCTGAGATTACGCACACCCAATGCCGACATCAGCTTGTAACGCCGCTCCATTTCACCGACGCACCAATGCAGTGCGCTGGCGGCTTCGCGCATGTCGGTAACCACAGGAGTTAACAGATGCGGAATGCCTTCGTACACCGACAATTCCAGCATTTTGGGATCGATCAGGATCAGGCGGGTTTGTTCCGGTGTGGTTTTATAAATCAAGCTGAGAATGACTGCGTTGATTGCGACCGATTTGCCCGAGCCAGTGGTACCCGCGACCAAAGCGTGCGGCATTTTGGCCAAATCGGATACGATCGGGCGGCCGCTGATATCCTTACCCAGCGCGATGGTGAGCGGAGAGGGGGAATCGGCGTAGACCTGCGAACTGAGAATTTCCTGCAAGCGCACAATTTGCCGTTTGGGATTGGGGATTTCCAATCCCATGCTGGTTTTTCCCGGAATGGTTTCAACCACGCGGATGCTGGCGACGGACAAAGCGCGCGCCAGATCCTTGATCAAATTGATGACTTGATTGCCTTTGACGCCCACGGCCGGTTCAATTTCATACCGGGTGATCACCGGGCCGGGGAGAGCGGCGACTACTTTGACATCGACGCCAAATTCCTTAAGCTTGCGTTCGATCAAGCGCGACGTGAATTCGAGGGTTTCCTTGGATAGCACTTCAAAATCTTTTTCCGGCTCGTCCAGCAGATGCAAAGGCGGTAGCGGTGAATCGGGCAGATCGAAAAACAGCGAAGGTTGTTTTTCTTTGATGATGCGCTGAGATTTAATAATCACCGTCGTTGGCGGTTCGATATGCAGCAATGGTGTGCTCTCTACTCGTTTTTTTTCGCTTTCGACGATTTTATCGCGCGTTCGTGCGGCAATGATACCGGCGAGTTTATCCTGCCGTGTTTCCCAAGTGTTTATTAGCAGGAGCAGCAGATTTTCGACACTTTCACCGATTTTTTCTACAAATCGCACCCAGGACAACCCGGTAAACTGACTGAAGCCGACAGCGATGAGGATAAGCAAGGTCAATGTTGCGCCGGTAAAACCGAGAATTTGCGATAGATAATGACTGATGGTATTACCCAGCATGCCGCCCGGCATCAGCGGCAGGGCAATATTGATGGAATAAAACCGCAGTGATTCCAGTCCGCTGCTGGCGGCCAGTAGTAAGAGAAAACCGCCCAAGGTCAGGAACAAGGAGTGACGGTCAAAAATGCCGGCGCTATCGATGCGGCGGTAGCTCCAGGCGATTGCGGACAGAAAGAATGCCACCCACCACCATGCCGATGCGCCGAATAAATACAGCAGCAAATCGGCCAGCCAAGCTCCGGCGTGCCCCCCGGCGTTCTGGATTTGATTGAAATCGCCGCTATGCGACCAACCGGCATCGCCGCGGTCGTAACTGAAAAATATCAGCACCAGATAAAGCGCCGCGCCCATCAGCATCAGCAAACCGGATTCCCGCAATAACCGGGCTACTCTGGGTGAGAAGGAATGGCCGCTTGATTTTTTGGCCATCGGCTTGTTTATTAAACTCATGGGTATCTCAGAAATGAATCATTGTGTCTGACGGATACGCTGGATTATATAAGAGAATGTGCAGTAATTTCTTTAATGCAGCAGTAAATGCACTCAGTTACTGTATTAACAGCGGGAATTGATGTGCGCTATGCCGCGTTTGGCGGGTTCGAGCGGGCAAAAAGCGCACGCTAAAAAACTTAAACGGTATCGGTCGATCTTGAGCGCGATAAAATTGCAGGAACCGTCGATTTATCTTTATTGATGATCTGCGGCAGAGTGGAAACCTGGTTTCCGCCATTCCGCTTTGCGGTAAATAGCGCATCTTCGGCACGTTTACACAATTTTAACTTGTTATCGGTTTCATCCAGCATGGCAATGCCGATGCTGACCATGATTTTATTTTCAGTGTTTTTATCCATTTTGGTGGAAACTTTTTTGCGCACCGATTCGCATACTTTTTTCGCTTCGTATAAATCCGTTTCCGGAAATAAAATGGCAAATACATTGATATCAATGCGATAGAACAGATCGGTGATTCTGATATTGGTTTTGATCTCGTGAGAAATCTGTTTTATCGAGTCATTCTTGTTTTTGTAATCATAGTCATCGCTAAATAGTTTAAGCAGATCGAGATCGATGATCGCGATGGAGAAGCTCCGGTGATACCGTCTTGAACGCAAGATTTCCGTATCCAACTCGGATTCAAAAGCCTGTCTGTTTTTATAGCCAGTGATTGGGTCAATCAGCACCTGGGTCAGCAAGGTTGACATGTCGATATTCGTTTTTTTGATCTTGATGACCATCAATGCAGAACAAATAATCAATAACAAAGTCAGTCCGCGATTAAATACTACGACATTCATCGGCATTACAATGCCGGGAGATAGATAAAAGCCAATGATGGTAAGAATAAGCGTCATTGCGGTAATGCAATAGGTAAACCGGATTCCGCTCACCCAGAGGCTGGAAAATATCACCAGTATATACGGTACTGCAGCAGCAACTCCTAATGGAGTATTTAAGTCAACGACAAAAATGCACAGCATTAAAGTTATGACGATGAACATGTTTGCCTGAATTGCACATTCTCTGAATAGGACTTTCAAAGCAGCGGCTGCTGAGATAATTTGGCTACGCATGGGTTGTGTTTTAATTTGTAAAAAAGTCGGATTGCTTATTTTTACGGGTTCCAGGGATTAAACTTTATAAACAAAATAAGTGCATAATTAAATCGATAACAATCAGTTTATTATACATTCTTTTAAAAATTAGATTGTAAATTTCGTATATAAATTTATGCAAATAAATAAGAATCTATCATTGCCTTGCCTGTAGTGACCGAGTCCGGCGATCACTGCTCCAGCCGGATAATACGTGTTCCGGCTAGCCGGTCATGCAGGTACTGGCGATCGCGATCGAATAATGCCCAAATGAATCCGGAGCCAAAAATAAGAATGCTGATGAGTACAAGCTGATAGTAAGAAATAAAATTAATGGGAAAAACCCAATCGATAACGACAAAAATGAATATGCCCGTTAAGGAAAATAAGTACCGGGCAATGGCTTGTTTTTTTGTCAGGCCGCTGCCATCCGCGGTGACAAGCCGCATCTTCCAGGTTTGCATCGCGAGCGTTTGTCCGCCATGGGTCCAGAACCAGGTAAAGTAGTACCCCATGATGGCAAACAGATAGCATTGAAAAAGCGGCTTGAAATAAGCAGCTTGTGTGTCGGTGAAAATAAAATGAAAAATGAAACTGGCGATAAATAAAACAGCCAATATCAGAAGAAAATCATAAATCAGGCAGACGATGCGGCGCCAGAAACTGGGAGTGGAATAGGTCATGTTAATTGTTGTAAATGAAAGTGATGAAACTATCTGTGCGATGACTGCAAATGAATCGCCCGGAATCGATCACATTGTATGTTGAAATGGAATTTAATATAAGCTTTGGTTATTGATAATTATTATCGTTTTCGTTAAAATGTTTATTTGACTGGCTTAATCTGAATCGATGTGCGTTTAATTGCAGCATAGCGTGGTTCTCAGGGATTGTTGCCGGTGAGTCAAAAATCAAAATCAGCGGTATCCGGCGTATTTTAGATCAAGTAAATAAGAAGTTTGTCTGATTTGTCTATTCTGTAATGCATTCACTATCCCGGAAAAATATTGACTATTTAGGGCAGCAGCAGCGCTTTATTTCATTACCTGGGCTGTTGTTTGTACTCGTTGTCCATGCCGCGCTATTTTATTTTTTATGGCATCAACGCTTGATTCCAAATCCGGAACAGGCGCTGACATTGTTTGCCGAATTGATCACACCACCCGCGCCGGTTACGCCGCCTAAAGCATCGCCCGAACCGGCACCGGTTAAACTCCAGCCGGTAAAGAAGCCGGTGGTCAAACCAAAACAGGAACAGCTGGTAGCGAAATCCCCGAAAGTCTCCGAAAAGAAACAAGCCGAACCGGCGCCGAAACCGGTACAGGAGCCGGTGACCGAACAGGTGACAGCAGCGCCGCCCGTGGTTGAAGCACCGCCCAAGCAAATGCCAACAGCACCAGTGGCTCTGTCTTCGGAGTTGTCGGTATCCTGTCCCAAATTAACGCCACCCGAATATCCTGCCATTTCCCGGCGCATGGGGGAAGAAGGGAAACTGGTGCTGCGTGTGGAATTGGATGAAAACGGGCATATCGATAATGCCAAAGTTCTTAACAGCAGCGGCTATGAACGGCTTGACGCTGCCGCGTTAAGCGCGGTGAAGAGCTGGCAATGCAATCCATCGTTGCGTGACGGCCAGCCGGTCCGGGCTGTTGCCTTACAACCCTTTAATTTTGTACTGCAAGGAAATTAATTCATGGAACAAGGGCTTGGTTTTTCTCATTTTCTCGATCAAATTGACGGCGTGGGCATGAGCGTGCTGGTGTTGCTGTTGTCGCTCTCGGTGGCGAGCTGGTATCTGATCATCACCAAAAGTATCGCCAATTTGATGGCGAAACGCCGTGCCGAGGCGTTTTTGAAACACTTTTGGAGTTTTGATTCGTTGGAGGCGGTACATGTTGAGTTCAGAAATGCCGCGCCGGATAACGCCTTTGCGGAGCTTGCCAAACTGGGCATTGACGCTGCGGCTGATTCCAAAATCCACAGTTCTCACAAATTGGCTGCAGCTGGTGGAACCAGCGAGTTTCTGACACGGACTTTGCGTAACGGTATCGATCAGGAAGCAACGCGAGTTGAAAACGGCCTCACGTTAATCGCAACCGCCGGTTCGGCCGCGCCTTATATCGGCTTGTTTGGAACCGTCTGGGGTATTTATCATGCGCTGATTCAGATCGGACTTTCCGGTCAAGGCACCTTGGACAAAGTTGCCGGTCCGGTTGGTGAAGCGTTGATCATGACCGCGCTGGGGCTGGCAGTGGCGATACCGGCGGTGCTGGCTTATAACGCTTTTGTCCGCCGCAACCGCATCTGGCTCGCGCGTTTGGAAGCTTTTGCACATGATCTGTTCATACTGATCACCGTCGGCGATAACAATGAACCGCCGGAAGCCGCATCGCAATCGCCGGTTACGGCGGCTGTTCCCGGAACTGCCGATATTGCGATTGAAAGGGGACAATAAGAATGGCCTTTGGAAGCATGCAAGATAGCGGGCGCCAGGCGCCCATGTCGGAAATCAATGTGGTGCCGCTGGTGGATGTCATGCTGGTGCTATTGATCATTTTTATCATCACGGCTCCGCTGCTGACGCATTCCGTCAAAATCGATCTGCCGAAAGCGGAAAGCAATCCCAATATCACTCAGCCTGAGCATGTCGAACTGGCGATTCGTGAGGATGGCAGTCTTTTTTGGAATGGTGAGCCGGTAGCATTGGAACAGCTGGCACCGCGTTTTGCCGCAAAAGTAGCGCAAGCACCTAATACAGAACTGCACATTCGCGCCGATAAGCTGGCGCATTACGAACATGTCGCGCGGCTCATGAGTATTGCAGCCAAAGCTGGTCTGACAAAAATTGGTTTTATTACCGATCCGTCCGAGCAGTAAAAGCAGTTTGCAGCCGGTTGATGCGAGTTTGCATGACCGGTTGAATTAATCGCTGCGTTGTTGGGATGGCGTTTTTTGCTTTTGAAAGATACTCAACCCATCGGCGCGGCCCAGCAAAGTCAATGCCGCAGCGATCATTCCGCTGGCAATGGCCAACAGCCAGTCGTCAACATGCAGCGGTGCGAGATGCAGGAATCCGGCCAGCGCGGGGATCTGCACCAGCAAGTATGACAATCCAATGGTGAGGCTGACGATGTACCACGCAGCACGTGAATGCATGCGGCTCAGCACGGCAGTGATACCCACGCTGGCGGCGGTCAAGGTCACCAGCGCCATCGCACGGGCATGATCGACATCGTATCCAGCCCCCAGGCTGCGGATGTAAACCAGCGTCACAATCACAGTAATGGTTAATCCCGCCAATCCCATCACGAACCACTGCCACCTGCTGAAAAAGCGCAATTGCTTTGAGGGCGGCTGGTACACCAATTTTTTGTTGCCAGCAATCTCCTGAAATACCAGCATTGCAGTGGGATGAATGACCAGTTCCAGCCAGACGATATGAATGGGCAGATACAGCATTGGGTATCCAGCCAGCGGAATGAGCGCGGCGGTGAGCACGAGCGGTAAATGAATCATCAGCAGGTATTGGAAACTCAGCTGCAGGTTGGTGAATAATTGCCGCCCTTCGGCGATGGCCTGCACGATGCTGTGGAAATTGTCGTCGAGCAACACGATCGCGGCGACTTCACGTGCACTGCGGGTACCACGCTGCCCCATGGCAATGCCGATATCGGCCGCTTGCAGAGCGGGCACGTCGTTAATGCCATCGCCTGTGACGGCAACGATTTCCCCGCTGTTTTGCAGCGTTTGCACCAGTAGCAATTTTTGTGCGGGTACGGCGCGCGCGATTACATCGATGGCGCGCAGAACATCAGATTCTCCACGCGCCAGCCGGGTTTGGATCTCATCCGCGGTTACCACCTGCGGCGTAACTCCACCTAAACCGATTTCTCTGGCGACCGCGCACGCAGTGGCGGGATGATCCCCGGTTATCATGATGATGCGGATCTGCGCATCGCGGCATAAGCGTACGGCCTCGGGCACGCCTGCGCGTACCGGATCCTCGAATGCCAGCACACCGGAAAAAATGAAATTGCGGTCCGGTTCGCCGCCATGCCAGCTTGCGCTATCGAGTGTTTGCCAAGCGCAGGCGATCACTTTGTGGCCGCTGCCAGCCAGTTCATCGATGCGTTGTTGCCAGCCGGTAAATGCCGTTCCATCAAGCTTGCAGCGCGCCAATACAATTTCCGGAGCACCCTTGACTACGGCTAGCAGCGCATCGTTGGAGCGGATGATGGCGGCTTCGCATTTGCGGTCTTCGGTAAATGGAAAACTGTCAACCACTGCGGCATGCAATGGTGTTGCCAGCGAATTGAGAATGGCCAGATCGACCGGATCGCTGGTTTCGTGGCGCGAGGCCAGCGCGGCAATTTCCAGCAAGCGCGCTTCGCTGAAACCTTGTGCCGGATAACGGTGCGATAACAGTAAGCGGCCTTCTGTCAGTGTGCCGGTTTTATCGGAGCAGATACAGGATACGCGGCCAATGTTTTCGACTACGACAGCGCGTCGTACCAGGGCTTGCCGCTTGGCTAAGCGGTAGACGCCAACGCCGAGGAAAAAGGTCAGAACAACCGGAAATTCTTCCGGCAATGCAGCCACTGCAAGCGTTACCGCACTCAGCAGCGCATCCAGCAAACCGTGCCCTTGCTCCCAGCGCACCCACGCTAAGCCCAGGCAAATGACAGCGGCTGCAGCCAGCAGTATTGCGACGAGGTTGCTCACCGCACTTTGCAGCGGTGTGCGGGCATGCGTGCCGAGCATCGCCGACTGCACGATTTCACCATAGAGGGTTTCCACGCCGGTGAAAATAATGCGCAAGCGGATGTTACCCTTTAACAGGCGGGTACCGGCAAATAACCAGGATTCACTGCCGATGTGCGCGGCATTTTCCTGATGCGGCAAAGCGGCGACGGCAAGTTTACGCATCGGGAAGGCTTCTCCCGTCAGCAACGATTCATCGCACAACACATCTTCGGCATACTCGATTAGTCCATCGGCAGGGCATGATTCGCCCGTGCCGAGCAACACCAGATCGCCGGGAACCAGTTCCGCCGCAGCGATCCGCTGCTGCCGGCCGTCGCGTATCACGGTGGTTTGTGCTGTTAAACAATCGCTCAGGCTGGCAATGGATGCTTGCGTGCGCCGGTGCAGATAAGCATCCATGCCGAGAAAAGGAATCAGCGCCACGAGCAGAATCAGGGCTTCGGTCAATTCTCCAACGATCAAAAACAACGTGCTGGTGCCGAGCAGGAACCATAGCATCGGATCTCGCAGGGTATTGCGGAGAATATCCCGCCAGCCCGTTGGCGGTAGTTCAACGATGCGGTTATCGCCATATTGCTGCTGGCGTATTTTTATTTGTGCGGAGTCAAGCCCATCTTGCAATGAGCCAGGAATATTCAGACGATCCGGGGGCGCGTAGCGCAGCATCTTAAATATTGATTTGGGTTGACCTGAAACAGTAGGGATAAGCTACATCAAAGTAATTATTTTGAACGGTAACCGTGCTGATGTGACTGCTGCGAGAAGATTGGAACTGTGGTGAAGAGAATTGTTTCTCTGCATAATCCCCAATAAAAAACGGCTCCTCATAACTGCTAGGAGCCGTTTGATAATCGCTCAACCGATTATTTTTTACCAGCTTCTGCACCCAGTCTTTCACCTGACTCAGGATCTTTATATAAGCTTGGTGGTTTGTTATAGGGTTTTGGCTCGCCACATCCAGCAAGTATGGCTGTGGCTGTAAATGCGAAAAAGACGATAGCTAAGAGTGAGTATTTCATGAAAATCTCCTTTGTTATTAAAATCAAAAATTGTTTATCAACAAATTTAATGTCACGTTGGAACTTAATCAGCTACAAGTCATATCCGGAATCTAATTCAGCATTAAACTATCTTTCGCAGAAAAAGACCTTTTTAGAAGATCAAATGATTGTGCAACCTAAGTGTCTTCTAAACAAGATATGGTTTCATCACGAATAAGAAAATTACTTATTCCTAGTAAGGATAACACTAAAAAAAAAAGTATGGAATATATTACCAACTCTGCCAGCCTGGAAAATCAACCGTGGGCATAACGAGTCAGTAAGTCGGTTAGCAGCCAAAAGGCAAAAATTCAGGAACAAAACCGGAAGGTTATGCCGTTTAGCTACCCCACGGCCTGTTGGTACGCTTGCAAGCAGCGTTCGCGCGCGAATGTGTGATCAACGACCGGAGCGGGATAATTTAAGGTATGCCAATCGCTTACCCAGGTTTGAATATAAGCGAACTGTTTGTCGAATTTTTCCGTTTGCGCGCTCGGATTAAAAATCCTGAAGTAGGGTGCGGCATCAACCCCGCAACCCGCTACCCACTGCCAGTTGCCGACATTGCTCGCCATTTCATAGTCTAACAATTTTTGCGCGAAATACGCCTCACCCCAGCGCCAGTCGATGAGCAGGTGTTTGCATAAAAAACTGGCGGTAACCATTCTCACGCGATTGTGCATGGTGCCGGTTGCATTGAGCTGGCGCATACCGGCATCGACCAGCGGATAACCGGTGGTTCCTTCGCACCAGCGCTGGAATTCCGCCGCATCGTTGCGCCATTGGATGCGATCGTACTGCGGCTTGAAGCTGCGTTGTGGCGTATGTGGAAAATGCCAGAGAATTTGACTGAAAAACTCACGCCAGATCAATTCATTGCAGAAAATATCGCTACGGCTGAATGCATGCTGGAATATTTGCCGGACGCTGACCGTGCCGAAGCGCAGGTGCGGCCCCAGCAACGATGTGGCAGCTAGCGCCGGAAAATCGCGGTCACGCGCGTAGTGCTGCAACATGTCGTGTTCCAACCGGTAAGCTGGGATAGTCATGGCCGCGCGGGTAAAACCGATATCCGCCAATGATACATCCGGCAGTGCTGCTTGTTTGATCAGGTTGGTCAATTTGGCTGCGGTCGCGTAAGGTGTCAATGTTGTCTGGCTGTGCACCTTTCTCCATTTGCGCATGTACGGGGTGTATACCGTATACGCGCCGCCGCCGTCCTTGCTGATCTCGTCTTTTTCAAACAGCACATGGTCTTTGTAGGTGCGAAACGCTACCCGCTGTGCTTCCAACCATTGGCGCACAGCCTCGTCCCGTTCACGGGCGTACGGCTCGTAGTCATGGTTGGTGTAAACCGCAGCAATCGAGTGTGAACGCAGAATTTGCGCGAAAACTTCTAGTGGCTTGCCGTGATAGAGCGCGAGTGAACTGGCATGCTTTACTTCAAGCTCGGTACGTAAAGCTTGCAAAGTATCGTGAATGAACGTGACGCGGGCATCGTTCTGAGGTAATCCGGCCAGAATGGCCGGGTCGAAAATGAAAATGGGTAAAACCGGGCGTCCCGATGCCAGGGCATGCGAAAGTCCGGCGTTATCGTCCAGACGCAAATCGCGCCGGAACCAAAAAACAGCAAGCGGGGTTGTCATGATATTGTTCTGCCGGGCCGGAAAATTCAGTGATGGTCAAATAAATCCGCCAACGCCGCCGGTAGATGATCGAATTTGAATTGAAAGCCGTATTCTCCCAGCAATCTTTTGGGCGCGATGTGATAACTGTTCAAAGCCAGCGCGGCGGCTTCGCCTAATGCCAGTTTCAGGATAAATGCCGGGGTAGGGAAGAATGCGGGCCGGTGCAATACGTTTCCAAACGCTGTTGCAAAATCGCGGTAGCGCACCGGGTGGGGTGACACGGCATTGACCGGGCCTCGGTAGCGGGTATCCAGTGCAGCGTTACAGTAGACCGAAACAATATCATCGAGATGTATCCACGGCAGCCACTGAAGGCCGTTGCCAACCGGTCCGCCCAAGCCCAATTTGAAAACCGGCAGCAATTTTTTCAGCATGCCGCCGTGACCGAGCACCACACCGGTGCGAATACTGACCCGGCGGACGCCTTTGCTTTCGATTCTCGCCGCTTCTTGTTCCCAATCATGGCAGATGGTTTGCATAAAACTGAGCTGCTCAGGTACGGCATACGATTCATCATAAAGATCATCACCCGTGCCCGGATAAACACCGATGGCAGAACCGCAGACAAAGGCCTGCAAGCTATCCGGCGCAGCTGCGACCAATTTTCTCGTGCTGAGGATGCGCGAGGCATAAATCTCATGTTTGCGTACTTTTGTCCAACGGCCTTCACCCAGATTCTCACCCATCAGATTGATGATGATCTGGCAATCGTGCAGCGCTTCGGCGGGTACATCTTGCGTCGCATAATCCCACTCAAATGCGGGCACATTCAGTAGTTCGCTTGCCTTGCTGCTGTTGCGGCTCAGTACCGTTATGGTGTGTTGGTCTTGCTGTAAACGCTGTACCAAATGGCGGCCGATAAACCCGGTTGCGCCTGTGATCAGTATGTTCATTGTGCCATGCTCATGGGCAGGTTAAAGATGAGCTCAGGATACACCCATTCCGGGGTTTTTTCAGTCCGCCGGTGCGTTGAAACCAGTATCCGCGCTCAGGGAATAACAAGCTGCGCCATTGTTCTGGCTTGGATTCTGTTCATTGATGCAGCCACTAGCAAAAAAAAACGGTTGCCGCTACACTCAGCCTCCATGACGATCCCGTCGCACACTCCTCCTCCGAATCGCCCTTTTCTCCAGCAGGAATGGCGCAGCTTTTTACTCGCCATCGGTTTTTTTACGCGCATTCCAGTCCCTGATTTGCCGGATTTCCAGGAACAGGAATTAAATTTGTCGGCCAAGTATTTTCCTTTGGTGGGCATCATGGTGGGAGCCTTTGCAGCCATGGTGTACATGCTTGCCAACACAGTGTTCCCGCAGGATATTGCTGTGCTGCTCAGTATGGTTGCCACCTTATTGTTGACCGGAGCCTTTCACGAAGATGGCTTGACGGATGCAGTCGATGGTCTTGGCGGCGGCTGGGAAAAGGAACAAGTACTGCACATCATGCAAGATTCCCGGATTGGCAGCTATGGTGCGGTGAGCATTGTCATGGCGCTGTTATTGAAATTTACCGCGCTGACGCATTTTTCGCCGCTGCTGATACCGGTAGTGCTGATCGTAGGCCATAGTGTGAGCCGTTTTTGCGCTGTGTTGGTGATGGCGACGCAACGCTATGTGAAGTACGCGGGCAAATCCAAACCGCTTGCGACCGTAATGCCGCCTACCCATCTCTGTATTGCCGCTTTATTTGGTTTATTGCCGCTGTTTTGGTTGGATTACTCCTGGTATTTGGGCTTAGTGCCGGTAGTGGCTGTCTGGGTGTGGTTTAGTCTGGTGATAAAAAAGCGCATCGGCGGCTACACGGGGGATTGTCTGGGCGCTATGCAGCAGCTCACTGAAATCGCTTTTTACTTGGGCGTGCTGGCATGTGCGGCTATTTAGCCTATTACGTCAATAATTGCTGAGTTGGATACGCCATCCCAGGTGTCGCGCTGCCGCTTGCACTTTCCGGTATTTGAGGAAAACTAAGCTTGTTCAGACAGCAATGATTTTACCGTGACCTCGGGTCAGGTAGTCTTCCGATTGCATTTCCGTCAAGCGCGAGACCGTGCGCTCAAACTCAAAACCGGCATCGCCGCCGCTATACAGCGATGGCAGCGGTACGGCGGCGGAGCAGAGGAATTTGACGCCATGTTCGTACAATGCATCGATAAAATGAATGAAGCGCCGGGCTTCATCGCTGTTTTCCTTGGTGAACTGCGGAATCGCGACCATGATGACGGTGTGATAGGCGCGGGCGATGGCGAGATAGTCGGCGGTGCCGAGTGGATTTGCGCACAAGCGTTTAAACGAGAAAACGGCAACGCCGCGCGCCGCTTTCGGCACAAACAAGCGGCGTCCCTGCACGATCAATTCTTCGCTCGGCACTTTGGCGCGGTCTTCCACGCGGCGATCAGTCAGGCGGAAGAACGCCGCCGATAACTGCGCAGTGGTTGCCGCATTGATGGGGAAATAAAAGGTTTCCGCGCCTTGTAGGCGGTTGTAGCGATAATCGACCGGTCCTTCGAGCGGAATAATGTCCAGCTTCTCCTTGATCTGCTCGATAAATGGCAGAAATCGCTGGCGGTTCAGACCATTCTTGTACAGATCATCGGGCGGACGGTTGGATGTCGCGACCACCACCACGCCTTGGGCGAATAATTCCTTGAACAGCCGCGTCAACACCATGGCATCGGCGATATCGGTGACTTGTAATTCGTCAAAACACAATAGTTGCGCTTCCTGGATGAGTTTCCGCGCAATAAACGGCATGGGATCGTCATCGTTGGCGCGTCCCCCTTGCTGGATTTTTTCGCGTGCGGAAAGCTCATGCCAGGCTTTGAGCCGTGCGTGAATATCGAGCATGAATTCGTGGAAATGCACGCGCCGTTTGGCTGTGACCGGCGCCACCGCATAAAACAGATCCATCAGCATCGATTTGCCGCGCCCGACGCCACCGTAGAGATAAATCCCTTTCGGTGCCGGTTTGCTGTTGTTTAGCCAGCCGAACAATACCGTCGATAAACGCGATCTGGAACGCTCGCCGCGTGTGTGCCCGGCCGGAAGATCGATCAATTCCCGGTACAGACGCTCGAGTGTGGTTACTGCATTGGCTTGACCGGCATCCGGCTTCAGCTCGCCCGCTTCGATCAGCGCATGGTATTCCGCTTCGGGGCCGGTTTTTTGTGACGCTGGTGACATGGATAAATGGTGGTGGTTTATTCGCTGGAATGGGCAAATGTTGCTTGTCCGGCCAGCCAGACCAAAATCAATACCGGCAGGCCCAATAGTGCGGTGGCGATGAAGAAGCTTTCGTAACCGTAAGCGTCGACGAACTGACCGCTGAAACCAGCAATGAACTTCGGCAAAAGTAGCATTACCGAGCTGAATATCGCATATTGCGTCGCCGAATACGCCGAATTGGTCAGACCGGACAGGTAAGCGATAAAAGCACTGGAGGCGATACCGGCGGAAAGGTTATCGGCCGAGATGGTAAACACCAGCCCGCTGACATCGTGGCCGCGTCCGGCGAGCCAGACAAACAGTAAATTGGTCGCGGCGGATAACACGGCACCCAGAAACAGTGTGCGCATGATGCCGATTTTCGCCGTCAGCACGCCGCCGATTGCCGCTCCGGCGATCGTCATGATCACGCCGTATACTTTGGAGATCGTGGCGACTTCGTCCTTGCTGTAGCCCATATCGACGTAAAACGGGTTGCTCATGACGCCCATGACGACATCGGAAATGCGGTAGATCGCGATCAATCCCAAAATCAACAAAGCCTGCCGTCCATGCCGCACGATAAAATCGCGGAATGGCGCGATCAGTGCGCCGTACAGCCACACCAGCAGGTTGCCGATGCGTGCAGGCAATTGCCACTTCGCAATGGCTTGGCGGGCGATTTTCTCATTGTCGGAAATCAACCGGCTGTACGGTACATCCGGTTCGCGGATGATCAGCGTGGTGACAATGCCGACAATCATACTGACAGCCATCACCAAATAAGCGAAGCGCCATGGTGCGTGGTCATAAACATCGGCTGTTGTATCAATCGCGGCGGCGATCCACAGCACACCGGCGGAAGCCAGAATCATCGCGATACGGTAGCCTGCTTGATAAGTCGCTGCCATCGCGCCTTGCAATTCGACCGCGACGGCTTCGATGCGGTAGGCATCCAACGCGATGTCCTGAGTCGCCGAGGCAAATGCTACCGCGAGTGCGAAAAATACCAAATGCGTCAGATTGGCGGCCGGGTCGGTCACGGCCATGCCCATCAGCGCGCAGGTAATGACGATCTGCGACAGCAACAGCCAGGCACGGCGGCGGCCCAGCCAGCGTGTCAGCAGCGGCAGTGACATGCGGTCGACCAGTGGCGACCACAGCCATTTAAAGCTGTACGCCAGCCCGATCCAGCTCAAATAGCCGATAGTGGCGCGGTCGATTCCCGCTTCACGCAGCCAGAATGACAACGTACCCATGATCAGCAGCAGCGGCAGCCCGGCGGAAAAGCCCAGCGACAGCATGCCGAGCACGCGCGGATGCGTGTAAACCCGGAGTGCCTGCAACCAACTGGATGGTGTCTGAGCGGTCATAACAAATGGTCGTAATCGACGATCAGCGGCGCATGATCGGAGAAGCGCTCGTCTTTGAAAATTGAGGCACTGCGCGCTGTTTGCGCGATGGCCGGTGTGGCGATCTGATAATCGATGCGCCACCCGACGTTTTTCGCCCAAGCCTGGCCGCGATTCGACCACCAGGTGTATTGATCGGGTTCGGTATTCAAGCGGCGGAACACATCGACAAAACCGATCTCATCGAACACATTCGTCAGCCAGGCCCGTTCTTCCGGCAGGAATCCGGAGTTTTTCTGATTCGAGCGCCAGTTTTTCAAATCGATTTCCTTGTGCGCGATATTCCAATCGCCGCACAAAATGATTTCCCGCCCGCTGGCCATCAGGCTTTGCAGCACTGGAAGAAATTGCTCCAAGAAATAGAATTTCGCTGCTTGGCGGTGCTCGCCGCTGGAGCCGGACGGCAGGTAAAGCGACACGATGCTCAGATTGCCAAAATCCGCTTGTAAAAAACGCCCCTCGGCGTCGATATCCGCAACGCCGATGCCTTCGATGACGCGATCCGGTTTTTTGCGCGTGTAAATACCCACGCCGCTATAGCCTTTTTGCTCGGCGCAATGGAAATAGCCGTGATAATTGTCCGGCGCTTGCATCTCGGCGGAAAGATCGGGCAACTGCGCTTTCAATTCCTGCACACAGACCACATCCGCGGTTTGTTGGGCCAGCCAGGGGAAAAAGCCTTTTTTCGCCGCTGCGCGGATGCCATTCAGGTTAAGCGTTATAATTTGCATCTTTTTTATTTCGGGATGGTTAAGTGTATGTCCGATTTCCGGCAAGCCTTCATTCAATTCGCCATCGAGCGCAACGTGCTGTGTTTTGGCGAATTTAAAACCAAAGCGGGGCGCATGTCGCCGTATTTTTTTAACGCAGGACTCTTCAACGATGGCGATGCCTTACGCAAACTCGGGCAATTTTACGCCAAAGCGATCGCCGATGCCGAGCTTCCGTTCGATACCCTGTTCGGCCCCGCTTATAAAGGTATCCCGTTGGTCAGCACCATCGCTATCGCACTGGCGGAAATGGGCAAGAACTATCCATTCTGTTTCAATCGCAAGGAAGCCAAGGATCATGGCGAAGGCGGCGTGCTGGTCGGTGCGCCGATGCAAGGCCGTGTGCTGATCGTCGACGACGTTATTTCCGCCGGTACCTCGGTGCGCGAATCGGTCGAACTGATCAAAACTGCCAACGCAACACCCGGCGGTGTCGTGATCGCGCTCGACCGCATGGAGCGCGGTACCGGCGAGCTTTCGGCGGTGCAGGAAGTGCAGCAGACGCACGGTCTGACGGTCACGCCGATCATCGATCTGGACGATTTGGTCGCTTATTTGCATCACCATCCGGAACTGGCGCAACACTTGCAAGCGGTGCAACGCTACCGGGATCAGTATGGCGCGAATTATTAATGGCGTTTTTTGCTACCAGGTTTGACTCTGCATTCTTCTTTCGCTACATTAACTTCTCGCAACAAAGTGTTTATTTTTAAAAACTTTCCATAAGGAGTGTTTCAATGAAAAAATCACTCGTCAGTGCATCCTTGATGTTATTTTTAGTCGGCGGTACCTCGGCGCATGCCGCGGTGACGCTGTATACCTCGCAAGCCGCTTATTTGGCGGCGGTCGGAGCAACAACCAACTACATCGACTTTGCCGGATCTCCGGCGCTGACCGTCAGCGGCGGCAGCTTCAGCGCTGCGGTCATGTTCGGCACCTGCGACCTCGGACTGGCAAGTTGCAGTTCCAGCGTGTTTCATAACAGCGACGGCATCACCGATACCGGCGGCGTTGCCGCACCGAATTTTGTCGCGGCGGTCGGCGGCCACTTCACCAATCCGGTGCACGCTTTTGCTTTTAACTACATCAGTGGCGGTATGGGTTCCATCGAATTGAGCGGATCGACAGTCGTCCCGGTTGGCAGCACAACTTCGGGGTTTGTCGGCATCGTATCGACGGACCCGATCGATGGCTTTGTCGGACTCAATTACATTTTTCCGTCCACCGGCGGCCGTGACCGCTACTTCATCGACGATTTCTACATCAACCCAGTCCCGGAACCCGGTGTATGGGCGATGATGCTCGCCGGTTTGGGCTTGCTAGGATTCCGTGCGGCCAGAACTCGCGGATAGGTATTCGTTTTTGAATCGGATGGAGTTAGAAGCTGTTCGGGTAGTGACTGACTCCATTCCAATACAGAAATGAATTTAATCAAGCAGCCAGCTGTTACTTGTTAGGCGGAATCTGCAGGGGCGGATTTCCCCAGGGATTGATGATGGCAACCCCGCAACCGGTAAAATCCTTAACATTTCGTGTGGCAATAGCCGCTCGTCTGCTGCTGGCGATGGCGGCGATCATCAGATCCACAGCATCGGTATTGATTCCAGCGGATTCGCACGTAGCGGCAATTTCGCCGTAACGATAGGCCGCTTCTTCGTCGAAGGGAAAAATTCTACCGCTGAAAGCTTCGGCAATGAAATCCGAAAAATTGGCGGTTAATTGAGTGCGCCGCTTACCTTCCGGCAAACGTGCCAGACCTCGCTGAATCTCTGCGATGGTGATTGCAGTGATGGCAAGATGAATCGTTTTTTGCGCTTTGATCCATTGTTTAACATTTGCATCGGGCTGTTCGCGCATCAATTCGGAAATAACGTTGGTATCCAGAACGATCATGCGTCGAAATCAACAGCCTGACGTTTCGTGCAGCGCTTAGGCAAATCAAGCGCAGCTTCGTGTTCCTGACCGAAATACTTTTCCGCGATTTGCGCAATATCTGCGGACGTGAATTCGTTGGCAAGCGATGCTTTCTGCAAGATATGGCGCACATAAGCCTCCAGTGAAATACCGGCCTTTGCCGCACGCATGCGCAGCAGTTCTTTGGTTTTGTCGGGCAGATCCCGGATCGTAATGCTCGCCATGTTTTTCTCTTGCTGAAAGTTAAAAAGTGCAATCAATGATGGCAAATTCAAGCGATAAAATCAATGAGAGTGTTTGAAAGTGCCGCTTCATTCGCACCTTTGACAACCCATTGGGCTTTCAGTACATTCGCCCACCATGATCAAAGTATTCATCAGTTACAGCCACGATTCCGAAGAACATCGCGAGCGAGTGTTCGGTTTATCCGAGCGCTTGCGTGACGATGGCATTGAAACGATTCTTGATCGCTATGTCGAATGCGGTTCTCCGCCCGAAGGCTGGCCGCGTTGGATGTTGAATTCATTCGATGCGGCGACACATGTGTTGTGCGTGTGCACCGGAAACTACTACCGCCGCTTTCGCGGTCATGAACAACCGGGCAAAGGCAAAGGCGTAGATTGGGAAGGTGCGGTGATCACGCAAGAACTCTACGATGCGCGCCATGTTTCCAGCAAATTCATCCCGGTGCTGTTCGATCCAGCCGATGAACTGCATATTCCGGAGCCGCTACGATCGCAAACTTATTATGTGTTGAATAGCGAAACCAATTACCAAGGGCTTTACGATGCATTACTGAATCAGAGCGGTGTGAAGCCGGGTGCCATTGGCGAGCTTAAATTAAAACCCCGCATAACTGGTCAGCCGCTGCGTTTCGATGTACAGTCGCCGGAGTCATGTAGTCCGATTTTAGGGAAAGCTGAAACTTTGCGTTTCGATATTTCCCCCATCCTCAAATATGCTCCCTCGCAATTAATCGGTCGTGAGAACGAAATTGCGTTTCTTAACGATGCTTGGGGCAAAGTTATGCGCGAGGAAATAGGCCGTCCGCGTATTATTACTTTTGCCGCACTTGGCGGTGAGGGGAAGACCTCGCTGGTGGCCAAGTGGGTTGTGGATGAAATGCTTGATAAAGGCTGGCAAAGCTGCAATGCCGCTTTTGCGTGGTCGTTCTACAACCAAGGCACGCGTGAGCAATTGGCGGCTTCTTCCGATTTATTCCTGAAAGAAGCGCTAATCTTCTTTGGTGACGATGCGGACAAAGATTTTGCCGCCAGTCCCGCCGGTGCCTACGAAAAAGGACAACGCCTTGCGCGTATTGTGGGTCAACGACGCAACTTACTCATCCTCGATGGCCTTGAATCGCTGCAATATGCACCTGCTGGTTCGATGCGGAGTGAGCTGAAGGATCAGGGAATTGCTGTGTTGTTGAAAAGCTTGGCGCAGAATAGCCAAGGATTGTGCGTTGCCACTACTCGCTATTCGTTGCCGGATTTGAAAGCGTTTTGGCGGACTACCGTACCGGAGATAAAGCTGGAAAGACTGTCCCGTGATGCTGGCGTGCATTTGCTAAAAACTTTTGACGTGCACGGTGCAGTGCAAGAGTTTGATGCACTGGTGGAAGATGTCAAAGGCCACGCGCTTACATTGACGTTGCTGG
This sequence comes from Proteobacteria bacterium ST_bin16, assembly GCA_002083595.1. GTDB lineage: Bacteria > Pseudomonadota > Gammaproteobacteria > Burkholderiales > Nitrosomonadaceae > Nitrosomonas. Next base: position 90,507 of record MSXT01000012.1, read on the forward strand.
GAGCGTATCTGCGCGATGCTCACAATGGCGATATCCGCAAGCGAGACTTAGTGAGATTGGAAGAAGCGGATTCTGAGGAACAGGGCGGTCTGCTTTTCGCGTGATGAATGCTTATGCACAGGCATTGGACAACGAAGGAAGCAAAGGCACACAAGCACTGACGATTTTACGGTTGCTGGGGTTGTTCGATCGGCCTGCGATCATTGAATGTTTGGATGCATTATGGAATGGTGAGGTGATTCCCGATTTGACGGAACCGCTGATTGGATTGAGCGAAGCACAGCGCAACATCATTCTTAAACGTCTGGAAGATTCACGACTGCTGATGGTGAATCGCGATGTATCCGGCATACTCGTTTCGCTCGATGCACATCCTTTATTGCGTGAGTATTTCGCTAAACAACTGCGCGAGCAATACCCTGATGCATGGCGTGCGGCGCATCGGCGTTTGTACGAATATCTCTGTGTCTCCACGCCTGACAGGCCTCATCCCACCCTTGAAGACCTCCAACCGCTCTATCAAGCCGTGTTTCATGGGTGCCAGGCAGAGTTGCAGCAGGAAGCTTACAATCTTTATCTAGCTCGGATAAGACGTAGCGAAGAAGAAAGCTATGTTTGCAACGAGCTGGGTGCATTTGGTACTGACCTCGGCGCAATCGCTTGTTTCTTTGATGTGCCTTGGTCAAAACTTTCTGTTAACTTGGATCAACGTAGTCAAGCGGTATTGTTTAATAATACTGCCTTTCGCTTACGCGCATTAGGTAGGTTGACTGAAACACTTGAGCCGATGCAATACGCTTTGAAATTTGCGACAGATATCAGAGATTGGAGAGAAGTTGCTAAATATGCAATCAACTTAAGTGATATGAAGTTGAGGCTGGGCGAGATAACTGAAGCATTAAAAGATGCACAGAACTCTTTGATTTACGCTAATCAAAGTGGCGATTTCAGATCAGAGTTAGAAGCGCGTACTAATTATGCTTATACCCTGCATCAGGCGGGTTCCTGGGTTCATGCAGAGGCGAGCTACCATGAAGTAGAGGAAAAGATTAAGCAAATGCAGCGAGGACTTCCTGATCATTTGTCATTTTGGAGGCAAGATTTCTGGCATTGCGACTTTTTTCTTGCTGCTCCCGAATGTGTTGCGTGGCGACTAACCTTGGGTGGTTCGCGATCCTTGGAGAAAAATGTTACTGATTCAAGAGAAGCGACACTACGATACGTCTATCAGCGTGTGAAAAAGATTCTCAAGCGGGACTTGCCTCTCGATATTGCTTTCGATCGTCTCACAATGGGTCGAGTCGTGCTATACAGAGCAATTTTAGCAAATGTGAAACGCGGAATACGGAACACAAAATGGGAAACCTCCCGCCGTGAACTAGACAGTGCAGTGGATTGGTTTCGTCGCTCTGGTAACTTGGATGTTCTTCCTCTTGGTCTCCTTTCTCGCGCTTGGTTGAGGTTTCTCGATGGCAAATACACCGGCGTCGGCGGCGCGCAAGCCGATCTCGATGAAGCTTGGGAAATTGCCGAACGGGGTCCGATGAGACTTCACATGGCAGATATTCATTTGCACCGCGCCAGGTTGTTTGGCAGTCAGCGTTTCAAGGTTAGTGGCTTGGAGTATCCGTGGGAGTCACCTGGAGCGGATTTGGAAGCAGCGGAGAAACTGATCGATACTTGCGGTTATCATCGTCGTGATGAGGAGTTGGCCGATGCCAAACGGGCTTTGCTCGATTGATTTTTATGAGAATATTTATCTATCTCGACACCACAAAAACAATCAAGGAGTTTAAGCATGCTGAAACAGTTTAGTGTTTATATCACCATCGCATTCCTATCCGGTTGTGCAACGCAGCAAGGCAATATTCAACAAGATACTGCCGTTGTGTACACCCGCGCAGTTAATGACGCAGCAATCGCCGAGTCGAACGAAATCAGCGACCGGCTTTTTGCCATCAATTCAGCGAATCAAGCTTTGCGATGGAAGGATGGCAAGTTGCTGGTGGTGAGCTGGAAGAGCAAATCTTCCTATGAATCGAACTATAAGAACCAGACTCACACTGCGCCGCAGGAGAAGTATGTGACTTGGGTAACGGCGGCGCCGCAATTGCAGGCTTTTTGCCAGGATTTCGTCAAAAATAATCCGCATGGGGATCTCAATCAGCGGCTGAAACAATATTTGGGGCTCAATCCGGATTGGCATTACGAGGTGTTTATCGAGTTGTGGGTCGATCCGGTGGATCTGTTCCGGCCTTGTGCCGATCCGGAGATTGACGACGCCAGTTGTCAGCTCAAGTTTGCCGAGGATAAAGTTCCAACGGTGAAGAACATCGCCGATTATCCGGCTTTCTACAAGAATCTCTATTTCAATGATTTTCGCTACCGCCCCGGCGTGCCATGGACTGGCTTGGGTTACACCTACGATTGGGGTAATCCGGCAAGCCGTGTCGGCGCGAGTGAGTATATTCTCAGTCCAAACTCACCGTATCAAATCGAGCGGGTCGTGGAGACGGCCGAATATTGCCGCTAAGTTGATGGCGGTAGTCAAAATAGATGTTCAAGGAAACCGGCTTTGCCTTGCGCCGGTTGACTCGGGATCGTTTTTAATGGCGGGAACTATGACAAATGTCCTGGTCTAATTAGGAGTAATATTCTATTGAGACAGTAAGCTCTGTCCATTAAGATTCATTTGAGAAATAAATATAATATGTTGAATTTATTATAATATTTCTTGTGTGATAAAGTGAATTTGGACTCTCAACCAAACCAAGAGAAGTGTAGAAAAACTTCCTTCATGCCTCGATTTAGTTACATTCTTTTATTCCAGACCAAAGGAGTATCAAATGAAAAAATCACTGGTAACAACCACTTTTTGTTTAACACTCATTACGTTTTCTTCTTTTATCAAAGCGGCGCCTGTTTTAATCGATTTTGACGATGTGGCCGGCTCACGGGTAGATATCACCAGCAGGTATGCGGCATTGGGCGTTACTTTGAATGCCATCGACAATCCTTTCCCGCTTTCTGGCGCTTTCCCTGCCCCTGCTACATTGCCTGCCATTCTAGGCGGCGTGTCGACCTGGACGGAAGGTTTCGCATCCGCATTATCACCGCCTCAGGTTGCAGTAAGTTCGCCATTTGCTGGAGAGCCTGATTATGGGGATGGCGGGATATTAATCAGTTTTGCGTTTGATGTAGACAGTGTTTCTCTGGTAGGAATCGATAATGGCACCAGTTTGGGCGCGGATGACGAATCCGTGACGTTGACGGCTTATGATGCATCTGGAAACAAAATCGGCCAGGTTTATAGCACGGCAAATTTCCCGAGTGCATTGGGGTATGATCAGACACCGGCTTCCATCGCGATGTCCGGTATCCGCTATGTCGCTTTTAATTATACGGATACCGATTTTGGTTTCTATTCCATCGACAACTTGGAATTTGTGGCAGCGCCCGTTCCTGAACCCAATAGGGTCTTTTTGTTCGGCGCGGGTTTGATTGCGCTATTCGGATTCCGCAGAAAGTTCAGCAGGGTTTATGCTTGATCATTTGCAACCCAAGCCGCGTAGAAGTTTCTTTGAATAGCAGCGGACAATCACCGGCTAGGGCCGGTGATTGCTTACATCTGAAGTAGTTCCTGAGTCAAATGATGGGTGTTCGGAGCTTTCCTGGCATCTTCTTAGGGAAACGCTGATTAATTGACTATGCGAGCGAATCACTTCGTTGCGCGGTACTCGCATCCTCGCCTATCTTATTGATATGTCTTGGTTGCTGTGTTCCGTGTGCCTTGTGCTTCATCTCGTCCGCCAAATTAATCAGCGTTTCCTTAGCTAGCCTCTAAAAATAATGATAACGGTATCAAGAATTATTATCGTTTTTAATCAATAATTTGTTGTTGTTTTTGTAGATTTCGACTCGTATAATGCCGAGTGTTTGCAAAATACTTCACGGCTCTTGTGCGCTGAGAAATCTGCCAAGAGCTGCCTGTGCCATCCAATCGCGTTAAGGAGTAACACCATGAAAGGCAATCCCAAAATTATCGATTTGCTGAATAAACTGCTGGCAGAAGAACTGACGGCCATAGATCAATACTTCGCCCATTCGCGCATGTACGAAGATTGGGGATTCAGCAAGCTGTATGAACGCATCGATCACGAAATGGACGATGAAAAGCAACATGCCGATCAGCTGGTTAAACGGATTCTGCTGCTCGAAGGCGTGCCAGTGATCGGTAACCGCAGCGCGTTGCGGATTGGCCGGGACGTGCCGGAGATGTTGCAGAACGATCTGGCGCTGGAACGTTCGGTGATTGTCGCGTTACGCGACGCCATCGCGATTTGCGAACAGGAACGTGATTACCAAACGCGGGAAATTCTCGAGGGTCTGTTGGCCGAAACCGAGGAAGATCATGCGCATTGGCTGGAACAGCAACTGGGATTGATCAACCGGGTAGGGCTACAGAATTATTTGCAATCGCAGATGTGATTGTGGATGTGTCGCTCATGCCGCAAGGAATGGACTGCGTCATGAGCGATGACTTCAAACCGGTCTCGTACTCACGAAATCACGACCGGCCAGGATTCACCCGCTAGCCTGAACAATAGATCCTCAACCGGCTACCGGTTGTTGCAACGAATACCCTCTGAAATTTGTCATTGCTTCCGGAATCAGAAAAACGCATTCCGGGGTACGATTCCGCATATAATCACAACGTTAGTGCAGCTTAATCCGCTATCGGCCGGATCAATCCTCTTCGATAACCAATTTTATTTGCATGCTGGATCAGACCCGAACATCAACTGGAGTGTTTTTGAAGATCATACGGCACAATGCTTATGCGGCTACTGGTTATGCCTTGTTAGGCTTCCTGGGGTTGTTGCTCGCGATTCCGCCGGGTTATGCGAGTCCGGTGTTTCCTGCCGCTGGTCTGGCGCTGGCGCTGACGCTGGTGTCCGGTTACCGGGTGTTACCGGGCATCTGGATCGGTTCGATGGGACTCAATATCTGGGTTGCATGGAATCATAACGTTCTCACGCAGGATAGTATCCTGATCGCTACGTTTTTAGGCGTGGGCGCGATGCTGCAAGCAGCCATTGGGGCTTGGCTCGTGCGCCGGTATATCAAGGACCGCTGGCAAACGTTGATGCGGGAACAAGAGATCTTCGCTTTTTTTCTGCTGGGTGGCCCGTTGTCTTGCGTGATCTCAGTCAGTATCGCGCATCTGACGCTGTTTTTTTCCGGTGCTATCCATGCGGACGATATCTCTTGGTCGTGGTGGAACTGGTGGGCTGGCGATACCTTCGGGGTGCTCGTCTTCGCACCGCTGTTGCTGGCTTTCTTCGGCAAGCAATCCTGCTGGAAAACGCGCAAGATCGTTATTGCACCTATTATGCTGATTCTGGTGGTGTTGATAGTGACCGGATTCGTTAACACATCGAAACTTGAAAGCAGGCAACAGCACGCCGAAATTCAAAATATCGGGCAAAACATCGCTTTTCTGCTACAGGAGCGTTTCAACGCCTACAACGAAACGCTATCGGCACTGCGGCGCTTGGCCGAGCTGAATCCGGCTATGAGTTACCAGCAATTCGATTACTTTACCCAAGAAATATTGCAGGAATCTCAGGGCATTGCAGGACTAAGCTACAATTATTTTGTGCGTGACCGGGACCGGCAGCACTTCGAGCGGACTCAATCCGGAAGTGTTCCTGGGGAGCCGTTCCGCATAACTGAAATGGATGCGCAGGGTGAGTTAGCCGTTGCAAGCAAGCGGCCGGAGTATATTGTCGTGACCTATATCACGCCGCTTGCAAGCAATCAAAGGGCGATCGGTTACGATATTTATTCCAATCCCGTCCGGGCGGAAGCCATTGACCGCGCCCGGCATTCCGGCCAGCCAGCGGCCACCAGTTTGATCAATCTGGTGCAGGATCAGCACAACAAAGCGGGCATATTGGTACTGCACCCCGCTTACCGCCAGAATTTCGATCAGAGCGGAGCGGAACATTCAGCAGAATTTATCGGTTTTGTGGTAGGTGCATTGAAAATTCCCGATATGGTCAAATCCGTTACCGGCAGCATCGCAACGCCAGGTATTGTTTTTCAATTGTGGGATTCCGCCGCGCAGCGCGACAGTCAACTGTTGTTCAGTTCTGCGCCGGGAGTTGCAGCAGATCCTTATTTCGATTGGCGGACAACATTGATGATGGCCGATCGCAGCTGGGAATTGGTCATTTTTCCGGACGCGAAATGGCTGAGTGCGCATCGGCCATGGCAGGCTTGGGCGCTGTGCTTCGCCGGGTTGCTCGTGGCCAGTATGCTGCAAATGCTGATGCTGGTCACTACAGGCCGGACCCTGCTGATTCAGGAAACCGTCGATGAGCAGACGGCGCAATTGCGTGCGAACAGCGAAGCGCTCCGGCAAGCTATGGTCGCGGCGGAATCGGCCAATTTGGCCAAGAGCCAGTTTCTGGCCACCATGTCCCATGAAATCCGCACGCCGCTGAATGGCATTCTGGGTATGGCCTACCTGCTCCAAATGCCGGACATCAACGATAACGAGCGATTGGATTATGCCCGGGTGATCATCACTTCCGGGAATAACTTGCTGGTCATACTCAACGATATCCTTGACTTGTCCAAAATCGAGGCTGGACAGATCAAATTGGAAAGTCATGTTTTTGATCCTGGGCAACTGCTGCTGGAAACGGCGGCGCTATTTGCCGAGAGCGCGAATATGAAAGGACTGGCGCTCGATGTGTCATGGCACGGAGAGCCGCACATGCGCTATTACTCGGACTCGTTCAGAATAAGCCAAATGCTGGCCAATCTGGTCAACAATGCCATCAAATTTACGCCGCAAGGTTTCGTGCGTATCGAAGCACGCGAACTCAGAGGTGCATCCGCGGAAACCTTGCTGGAGTTTGCGGTGATCGATAGCGGCATTGGCATTCCCGCGGACAAGCACGATAAATTGTTTAAACCATTCTCCCAGGTGGATGCCTCGACCACCCGTCAATACGGCGGTACCGGTCTTGGTTTATCCATCGTGCACCATTTGGCCAAATTGCTGGGAGGCAGCGTCGGGGTCGAAAGCCAGGAAAGCAAGGGCACGAGAATATGGTTCCGGGTCCGTGCTAACCCGGCCAGTGGCGGCGATGCAGACAATCTTGCCGCGAGCGATACCCGCATCACCGGCGAAGTGCCGGTAAGAACAGCTGCTCCGCAAACCGGGGTGATTTTGGTGGCTGAGGATAATGTGATCGGCCGCACAGTCATCGTCGCTTTACTGGAGAAACAAGGATTCCGCTGCAAAGTTGTTGAAAATGGCCAGGAAGCGGTGAATGCTGTGATACAGGGATTGCAACCGGCGCTTGTGCTGATGGATTGCGAAATGCCGGTGATGAACGGGTATCAAGCGACAGAGACAATCCGGCAATGGGAACGGGAAACCGGAAAGGCGCATCTGCCTATCATTGCCTTGACTGCGAATGCCTTCGAGGATAACCGTCAGCGCTGCTTTGCCGCGGGTATGGATGATTTTCTTGCCAAACCCGTCAATATGAATCTGTTGGTGGTGACGCTGAACAAGTGGACCAATCGGCTCACCGGCTCCAACCGCTAGAAAGATTATTCAATCCGTTACCAGTAACGGAAATTGCCCGTATCCAAGTGAACAAAGTTGGAAGAAGGATAATAACCGACGCCACCGGCTTGCAGCGACATGGCAGCAGAGCGGATATCGGAGAGTTTGCGGCCTGGCAGGCGGATGTCGATGGCTTTGCCGTGCGTATGCATGCTGTTTTTGGCGACGCCGCCGCTTTGTTCGGCCAGTTTGGCGTTGGTGGCAGGTGAACGGTAGGCGGAGATGACGTGGAATTCTTGCCGGGTGCCTAAGCGGTGTTGCAGTAAATAGAGTAAGTCAAACAGGTCGGGGTCGATGGAACGCCGGTCACCGGTGCGGTGATCGCGCAATACGTAATTGATCGCGCGCATGCCTTCGGGAATATAGCGGCCATTGGCCCAAAACACGGCTTGTGTGCGTTCGCCGGTATGTAAATTAAGGAAACTGAGCTTCTTTTCAAACGGTCTTCTGATTGCTGCATGCACGGTCGATGCCGTCATGGGTAGCGCCAGTGCGGCGCATGCGCCCAATCCTGCACGTAAAAAACGGCGGCGGCTTAATTCTGGTGTTTGTTCTGATTCTGATTTTGATGAGTTTGCTTGATTGAATAAACTTCGTATCATCGGCTGTTTTCTCCCTGAAAATCTTGCGAATGTGTGCGAATAATCAATTGCTACCAGCGAGCATAACGCAAAGTGCTTGAATCCCGGTCATAAATATCGGGGTAAAAATGTACTAATTTGTCTGGCCCATTAGTCCAGGCCGTAATATACACTAAGTAAATCGGCAGCGGTTTAGGTAAATGCGTGGTGATGGTCTTGTCGCCTTCCATGTTTTCCGTGAATTTTTCCCATAAACTATCTTTGTTCAAAGCAAAAGCCGCCAATTCCAGCGGCTTTTCCAGCCGGATGCAGCCGGAGCTGAACGTGCGGATATCTCTCTGGAACAGCGATTTGGACGGCGTATCGTGCAGATAGATATCGAAAGAATTGGCGAACATGAACTTAAGCCGGCCCAGCGCGTTGTGCTTGCCGGGATCCTGGCGCAGAACATAAGGAAATCCTCGCTTGAGGCTATGCCAATCGATGGTGTCCGGGTCGATGGGTTCGCCGTTGCGGTTATTGCCGGGATAAATCTTGAAACCGCCATTCGTGAAGAATGCCGGGTCGTTTTGCTGTTTCGGCAGCAGATCCTTGACCGCAATGCTGACCGGAACATTCCAATAGGGATTAATCACCATGTGCGACAACGCGCCGTTGAAACTGGGTGTGCTGCGGTAATCGCGCCCTACGATGATGCGCATATCCAGAACTTGCTCGTCGTTTTCAAACGCGGAAAGCTTGAAACCGGCGGTATTCACCAGCAAATAACGCGTACCTAGATTTCCCGGCAGCCAGCGCAGGCGCTCCATGTTGATGCGCAGCTGGCGGATTTTCCAGGTCAGCGGCCGATTCATGGCGCGCAGGGTGTTTTTGCCGATTACGCCATCACTGTTCAAACCATGCTGCGCTTGAAAGGCCTTGACCGCCGTCACCAGCTCCTGATCGTAGTGCTGGTTTCCGCTGGCGGCGATGTGATATTCGGCGACACCGTCGGCCGTATACGCTTGCACCATGCGCTGGCGGATCAGGGGAATGTGCGGATGTGTGTCGCCCGGCCGTATCGAGGGTGAACTGGGAATATGCACCCACTCGGTGTGATTACCGGCGAGCTGGCGGTAGTGCGCCAATGTTTGCTTGAGCGACTGATAACTGGGATTCTTCGGGGATAACTCATCGAACGCTTGGTGCAAGCGGTTTTTCTTGAGCGCTTCCTGCAAGAATGCGACGGCATCGAAGGTACGCTGTGGGATGTGCCAGTCCTTGTCAGCCGCGGTTGCCGTCAAATGTCCGCGCGCTAAATCCCGCGCCAGCATCAGCACGGCATGCGTTGTCAGCACTTCCAGCTCGACCGCTGCGGATGAAGATTGTCCGGCGTGATGCTGCAATTGCTGTAAATGTTGCAGTTGATAATCTTCGCTATCCAGCCCTTCGGTTTCCGCATGGGCGATGAACGTTAACGCCGTGTCGAGCAAGGACGATGCCGGGTTTGCCGTGACCCATACCGGCTGGGAATTCCGCGCGGCATAGAATCGTTGCAAGTCGGCAAGTCCGTTTTTGTTCAGCGAAAGCGACGCGGGTTTTGCGAGTTGCCGTTCGATTTCTTTTGCATCCGCGATCAGCGCGAGAGTGGTCGATGGATTGAACAGAAGAAACAAACAACAGAAAAATTGGAAATGCGGTAAGAAAAGTTTATTTTGAAAGCGGCGCACGCAGCGATTCCTTTGCTGAACAGTGTGATTAAATGTAGTTGCCGGGATTTTATCATCAATGCTGTGTGGCCACGTACCGGTCTGAAAGGTGCAATCACCGCCCATTTCTAAATTTTTGCGGTCATTGGCTCCAAACATTTTCTGACAGCAGCGCATTTGACTGTATCCCCGCCTTTCCGTATATTTTTCCCGCAACAAAAACGGTTTCCCGTTTCCCTGTATAACGCATTGAGAAAAATACCAATCATGACAGCCCAACAGCACGTGCAGCATTTACTGGATTTCATCGACCAAAGCCCGAGTCCCTGGCACGCGGTGGCTACGGTCGAAACGGCGATTCAGGCAGCGCAGTTTGTCCGCCTGGACGAAACCGCCAAATGGTCATTGCAAGCGGGCGGGCGCTATTACGTGGTGCGCGACGATTCGTCGATTGTGTTGTTCGTGGTGGGGCGCAAAGCGCCCGCCGAATCGGGGTTCAAGATCGTGGGCGCACACACCGATTCGCCGGGATTCCGCATCCGGCCGAATGTGGCGACCGTGAACGACGGCTTGGCCCGGCTCGGCGTTGAAATCTACGGCGGGCCGATTCTCGCGACCTTTGCCGACCGCGATCTGAGTTTGGCTGGGCGGATCAGCTACGTCGACGAACAAGGAAATCTCGCTTATAAACGGGTACGCTTCGACCGGCCGCTGCTGCGTTTGCCGAATCTGGCGATTCACATGAATCGGGGTGTCAATGAGGATGGTTTGAAGTTTCACAAGCAGAACGAATTGCCGCTGCTGTTCGCGCAATTGACCAGTGGCCAATTGCCGAAACCTTACTTTCTGCAACTGCTGGAACAAGCAACGGGCATCGGTGCCAAGCAACTGCTGTCGTGGGATTTGGCAGTGTACGATACGCAGAAGGGTGCATTCTGGGGCGCGAACGAGGAATTTTACGCCGACAGCCAGATCGATAATCTGGCTTCCTGTCACGCCGCGCTGCAAGCCATGCTGGACGATAGCGTGCTGAACCATGCGGAAAGTACTTTGGTGTGCGCGTTTTTCGATCACGAGGAAATCGGCAGCGAAAGCCATATCGGCGCCGGTGGCAGCTTTTTGTCCGATGTATTGCAGCGCATCAGCATCGCGGCTTCATCCGAGCGCGAAGACACGGCACGTGCGCTGGCGCAGAGTTTCTTGATCAGCGCGGACATGGCGCATGCTTATCAACCCAACTTTCCTTCGGCGTACGACGCCGATCATCGCGTTTTCGTCAACAAAGGCCCGGTGATCAAATCCAACGCCAACCGCCGCTACAGCTCCGAAAGCGTGTCGATTGCGCATTTCATCCGCTGGTGCGAGGAAGCCGGTGTTCCCCATCAACGCTACTCGCACCGCAGCGACCTGCCGTGCGGCAGCACCATCGGCCCGATCGCCTCGGCGAAACTCGGCATCCGCAGCGTCGATATCGGCTGCCCGATGTGGGCCATGCACAGCGTCCGGGAAAGCGCCGGTGTGCAGGATCATGAATATATGATCCAAGTGTTGAAGCGGTTTTTTAGCGATTAGGCACGGCAATTATTTCAAGAGTGTAAGCGCTTTTAAGGCGCTTACAGTTGTTGTAGCGTGTCTGCATGACAAATTCCACCATCATATCGTGCCAGTTTCAGCGCTGCGCATCGTTCACAACCCCAGTGCAAGTACTGCAACAATGGAGTGATTCATCTGTTGTTGCCGCAGCCTGACTTTCTTTTTAAGTATTCTTGTTCTTAGGAAAGCGTGAACATCCGGAGGCAGCAAGGAATATCAAGCTATTCCGGAATTTTCTTAACAAAGTCTTAACGGAGATTTTACGAAAATTTTACATCAATTAAGATATAAATAAACTGTCAAGGCAATAGAGTTTATTACTGGCAATAAGTCAGAGGAGAATTACCCAATGTAGCCTCGAACATTAAATCTCTTGTTGTCCATTGTCATTTAATTTTGTTGGGGGGAATAGTTTATGAAATCGCAAACAATAGAGAAGTCGTTGCCAGGCGAACAAACAGCTACTGCAGCCAAGAAAGCCGGTTCCGCCGCTTTTCAATCGCAATACCTGTTACGCGATACTGCAGCAGGTTTCATTACCGGTGCAATGGCGATTCCACTAACGGTCGGTATCGCGATCATGTCCGATTACCCAATCAAAGTGGGGCTGGCGACGGTCGCTTTTGCTTCCTTCATTGGCTGGATTAATGCCTGGTTCAAGCCGGGTAACTACATCGGTTCACCGGGTATCGCTGCGGGGTTGGCGCCGGTGCTGGCAATGGGTGTTGCTACCTTTGGCTGGGAAAATATGGCGTTTTGTATTTTTCTGACAGCGATCATGCAAGCCATTATCTGGAAATTCAACTGGCAACGGTATCTGCTGGTTGCGGTTCCGGTTTATCTGGTGGAAGGATTGCTGGCCGGTGTGGGATTAAAAATATTGCTGAAGTTCTCGGAGTTCACTTACGAGATAGCAGATACGCTGGTTACCGAAGAATTCTGGAATAGTGCGCGTATTCAAATGGTAGCGATCTCAGGTGCGGGTCTTGCGGTATTTTTATTGCTATTCTCCAGATTTAAGAACACGCAACCTGCCATTCCCTATTTCGTGCTCATTGTCGGCGGTGTTATTTTGGCTCAGTTTGTCAATGTGCCGATGCTTTTTGTGCAAGATGTCGATCTTCATTTGCGCTTACCATTGCCGCAGGCGGATGTATCTTTCTTGATGCTGGCTTATATGGTGCTATTTTGTGCCATGCTGGCGATTGTTGACGTCATCGAACAGGTCATGAGTAATGCGGCGATCGAGAAAATCGATCCATTACAGCGCAAAACCAATAGCAATAATAGCTTGCTGGCCATCTGGATTGCCAATTTGGGATCCAGCTTCTTTCATGGCATGACCAATCTGGACGGTTTGGCTAAAAGCACGACGAATAAGCTCGCCGGAGCAATGACCAAGTTTTCCGTTTTGATCATTGGGTCAGTGGTTTGCTTCTTTACCTTCAATACTCATTATCTTAACTATTTGCCCAAGTTCTCGCTGGCAGCGATCATGATGTTTACTGGGTATAAAATGATTGCCGGACTGGTGCATGTGACGCATTATGGTCCTTATGCGGTGGTACTTTCTTTTTTAACCGCGGGGTTGGTTTATAAAGTGGGTATTTTTGAAGGTTTGCTGATTGCGATGGTATTACACGGCATCATTCATTTTATGGTGTTTACCAAACACGACAACTTGCCAGGCAAAACGGTCGTTAAGCGGTACTTTGATAATCTAAAGAAAGATGGCAGCAATCTGCAGTAACATTTCGTTGTTATTTTCTTAAGAATCAGCGTACAGAGGGTGGATTATCAAATCCACCCTTCGTTGGCTGGGCGATGCGAAGCTGCTTGGCGGGATCCTAATTAATTCTTCTGTATTTATTGGGTTAAAATGCACCATGAAAGTGCTTGTCATAGAAGATAATCAAGATATCGCTGCCAGTATTCGCGATTATCTGGAGAACTCAGGCTACTCAGTCGACATAGCAAGCGACGGTATGACCGGATTGAATCTGGCGATTACGAAAGATTATTGCGTGATCATTCTGGATCTCGGGTTACCGGATATCGATGGCATTGATATTTGCTACCGTATTCGCCATGACGCACACCGCACAATTCCGGTGCTCATGTTGACCGCAAGAAGTTTACTGGAGAATAAATTAGAAGGTTTTGAATCAGGTGCGGATGATTATTTGGTCAAGCCTTTTTCCTTGAAAGAACTCGCGGCGCGGATCAAAGTATTATCGGAACGCATTGCCCGTGTGCCGGATGCACGATTACAGATCGGCGATCTCACGCTCGATGCGAGCACGCACGAAGTCTATCGTGCGGGCAAACGGATAGAACTCAGCTCGTCATTATTCCGGTTACTCATGTATCTGATGCAGAATCCGCACCGCGTCATTACCAGAGAAGAATTGGAACGTGTCGTTTGGCAGGATCATCGGCCAGACAGCGATGTGTTGCGAACCCATCTTTTTAATCTTCGACAGCTTATTGACCGGCCGTTTGATCAACCGCTTTTGCATACGGTACGCGGTTTCGGGTTCAAGATTACGGACAGGAATGCAGAAGACTAAACGGCTGAGCCGCAGCATTATCCTGTCGTTTCTATTACTGGGTGCCGTGATCACACTGTTACTCGGTTTGAGTCTGGTCGTTGCATTGAAAACGATTGAAATCAACATACTCGATGAAATAATGCACGCCGAGCTTAAACGGTTTCAGCAGCAAGGCAATGACGCACAGAAATCCGGATTCTCGCATTCGCGCTCAACCATCGTCATTTATTCTGCGCTGCCGGACGAAACGGACACCATTCCGGAATACTTGCGTAACCTTCCTCGCGGCATTCACGATGTCACATACAATGGCCGGGACTATCGCGTGCTGGTCGAGGATATCGGCGATGCGCGTTATGCCATCAAATTTGACGACACCAGCATCCATAAGCGCGAACGTGAGTTCATCCGCCTCGTTGCGTTGTGTGCATTCATTATCTTGCTGATCACGTTTATCTTTGGCTGGAGAATGGCGCATTATGTGATCAGCCCAATCAGACGGCTGGCCTATCAAGTGATGGCGTTTAAGAATCAACCCGGCGAGGTTCTTGATTTGTCCGAATTTGGCAATGACGAGATAGGTGTTCTGGCGCACAAACTGCAACATTATCATCAGCAATTACAGCAACTGCTGAGCCGCGAGAAAGAATTTGCCAGCAACGTCAGTCATGAGTTACGAACACCCGTTACCAGCATCAGCATGGCGGCAGAGGTATTGGCGACTAAAAAGGATTTGTCCGCGGCGGAACATGAACGGATTCAGCGCATTCAACGCGCCGCCGGAGAGATGTCCGAGCTGATCGAAACCTTCTTGATATTGGCGCAAATTCATAACGAGCCGACGGATATTGGCACACACGAAATGGGACCTATCGTCCGCAAAGTGATCGAGCAGCAACGGGTGTGGCTGGGCAATAAGCCGGTTGAAGTTGTTGTCGAGGAGAATGGCCGGTTAGCGGTATCGGCGCCTTCCGGTATCCTGAGCGTTTTAGTCGCCAATCTGGTGCGCAATGCATTCCGTTACACCGAGCGGGGAAGCGTGGTGGTGACGCTGGAACCCGATCAATTAACCGTTACCGATACCGGTGTGGGTATCGATCCCGTGATGCAAGCGCAAATATTCAAAGGGTACGCAGTATACAATCCCAACAACTCGGATAGAGTCAGACTGGGTCTGTCTATCGTTCAGCGCATCTGCGAGCATTACAACTGGACCATTTCGGTTGAAAGCACAAAGGGGCGAGGTAGCCGGTTTACGGTTAAGGGCTTTGGAAGAGAAAGGGGATAGAATCATGGAACTATCCGCAGTATTGACACCGGCGCCGGAAGGCGGCTATGTCCCTTTCAACCTAGAAACCGGCACGACCTCGCAAGGTGAAACTGTTGAAGAAGCATTAGCTAATCTGACCGAAGCAACCGGACTTTATCTTGAAGAATTTCTGGTGGCCACAGTGTCATGTTCAATGCTAACCATCTCCAAATTTTTGAAAATGTTTAAACTGTCGGTAGTCTCGAAAGGGAAGTAGTTCGGAAAACTTGATTCTTGTGATGTTTATCAGTTAGTTATTTCGTTTTAAGAATAGATTCTTAAAGTTGTATAGTAACGAATCATTATGAACTACAGATTGGTGCTATTGCCTGAGTACGTGAGCAAGTTGGAGCTGCGTTTAATGATGTTGCTACGGCATTGCATTGATGTAACTCTTTAATTTTTCCTAAGGAGAAAGAATCTATGGCGAGTAATCCTCTAAATAAAAATCTTGGAGCTACAGCATCATTTCATATTGATTCTAGTATCAGAGAGCTTGAATTGGCCGGTATTGCTAAGCAGTTTTACACAATGAATTTAGCCGAAGCGAAATTAAAAAGCATTGGCACATTAGGAGCGCTTGATTCTATTGCGAAAAAATGCGAAGCACTACAACAGGGCATGATCGGTGATTTAGCTAACCACTTTGGAGCTACCGCATCATCTCACGTGAACTCTATCTTCCAGGAATATGAATTAGCCGGCACTACTTCTCTGGCTAAGCAATCTTCTGTAATGAAATCAGCCGAAGCAAGTTTGAAAAGTATTGGTGCATTAGGGGCATTTGATTCTATTGCGAGAAAATGCGAAGCACTACAACAGGGCATGATCGGTGACTTAGCTAACCACTTTGGAGCTACCGCATCATCTCACGTGAATTCTATCTTCAAGGAATATGAATTAACCGGCATTACTTCTCTGGCTAAGCAAATTTCCGCAATGAAATCAGCCGAAGCAAGTTTGAAAAGTATTGGTGCATTAGGAGCACTTGATTCTTTTGCAAAACAATACGAGCCGATGCTGAGAACTGCAGCTGTAATAGCTAAATCTATTGATTTGACTGAATATAAAGCAAATCTAAATTTCACTTACTTTCCTAATGAAGATTTATGTGAAATTGATGAGCAAGAAATTCAACAAAAACTTGAAAATATTCAAAATGCTCGAGATTGCAAATCCTTAGCAGAGCAATTTAAAGTATTACCTAGTTGGTTGCAATTCACATTACTTATTGTTTTATACTGGTTCATCCAGCCTGTTTACAATTCAATTGTGGATAGTTATGTTAAACATTATGCTGAATGCTATCTGCCTTTGATATCTTGTAGTTCAGATGAAGATGATAGCAATAGACACAAACATTCAAATAGAGACGAAATAAAATTTATCAAATCGCTGTCATTTGAAAACTTTGATTACATTAATTCTCGTTTTGTATTGACTGATTATTTGAATGTCTATTTAAAACCTAATCAAAAAACGCAAATTCTTGATGAGCTTACTTTAGGAAAAATAGTTATTCTGGTAGAAAAAGAAAGAAATTGGGCTAAAGTTGCTTACCGGGATGATGATGGAAAGATTTGTCAGGGCTGGGTTCATAATCGATATCTAAAGAAATTTGATAAGTAATTTTATTTTCAATAAAAACTCTTTTGCACATCAGACTGGCTTTCAAACACTAACTCTCAACAATAAAAATCTGTCTTGACTTTAAACAAATCGATTTCCTGATTACTCTCAGGACTGAAAACAAGTTGGATTTGCCAAAATAACGATCTGATCTCATACGGTGCTAATCCATTCTGTCTGGTAAGGATAGAACGGGGATGCTTCTCGCTGTTTGACGGGCCGCACAGATTTGCCTATAGTCGCAATTAGATGTGTTCCCGATCCTTACTGGCAATATTCAACGAAAGGAGCATCCGTCATGAAGAAAATCAACGACTTTTCGCGCTACAAAAATATCCTGCCTTACGATAGCGAGATCTTCGGCGTGTATCAGCCGATGATCGGCTGGAAATCCAAGCGTATCAAGCAGCGTATGGACAAGGGTTTCAGCGCGGATTTGAGCAAGGTACGCGATCAACTGTTCAAGCGTTTCCGCGGCAATTTCGAGATGGTGTTGAACGAGCGCGGCATGCTCGACAAGATTTCACGATTGGATGTTGGCAGTAACGAGGTGCCGCGCAAGGGCGCGATGGGCAGTTTCGTGATCGAAAATTTGACGCGCGAATTGCCGCCGCTGGAGCGTTACGACGAGCGCATGTGGGACAGATTGATCGATGCCGAACGCATCAAGACGGCATTGAATCAGGAAGTGATTCCCAAGGTGACGGAATGGTACAAGACCGCGCAGGACGCGCGGGCGAATCCTCGCAGCGTGGAAGCCGCCAACGAACTGGCGGCGGAGCAGTTGCAGCGTGAATCCACGGTGGCGGGTTATGTGCTGCACTTGAAGCAAACCAAGCAGTACGACACCCTCAAGCAATTGTTCTACAAGCAGGACAATCAACTGGCGAATCTGCAAAAGCTGCTCAGTTTTAAGGATCCGCTCGACTACATCGATCCGTTTAAGGATCTCGACCGCGCCGGGTTGTCGCCCATTGGCATCGTGCATTTGTTCCGCCAGTATTTCTTTGAATTCGATACGTTCCTCGGTCCGGCGGTCGGGCATGTGTGGCTCAGTCCGGGCAGCAGCGTGGAACTGGTCGAAGTCAGCACGCGCCGGACACTGGTCGAACGCACGCTGGAAACATCGCTGGAAACGGTGCTGAGAACCGAAAAGTCCCTGACCGAGGAAGACGAGTTGTCGCAGGCGGTGAAGGAAGATAACAAATCCGATACTAAATTCGGCATGAACGCCACCGCCAATCAAAGCTGGATCGGCGGCAGCGCCAGCGCATCCGCCAGTATGGATATGGCGAATACGCAATCGAAGGCGCGCGAAGTCTCGCATAAGCACATGCGCCAGCAAACCGAGAAAATTTCCACCGAGATCCGCAAGAACTATAAATCCACTTTCCGCACCGTCACCGAAACGACCGATACCTCGAGCAAGCGCTACGTGCTGAACAACACTACTCAAGATCTGCTCAATTACGAGATGCGCCGGAAAATGCGCCAGGTCGGCGTGCAGGTGCAGGATATCGGCACGTATTTGTGCTGGCAGACGTATGTGGACGATCCGGGCCGCCAGCTCGGTATTGCCAAGCTGGTGCATCTGGCCAAAGGGCCCGAGGTGGGTGAGATACCGCCGCCGGAAGCGATTCCGATGCCGCAGCCGGTCACGACCGACTTGAACATCGAAATTCCGTTTGTGCCGAAAACCGAAGATACGCTGCCGGAAGACGATATGGACGAAGTGTACCGCGAAGGCAAGGAAGTGAATCTGGATGACAACGAAGGCTCGCCAGAGCAGATTCAGTGGTATTTCGGCGGCTTCAAGGCGCAATGCGATCAACCGGGTTACGAATACGGTGAAGCCGGCTTCATCAGCTTTGATTATGGCGGCAGCGATATCCGCTTGCAGTTGGACGAAGTGCAAGAAGACACACCCGGCGCGATCCGTTTTTCCGTCAAGGTCAAGCATGTGAACTTCCACAATGTGTCGCCGCTGCGCGTGATTGCCAAGATTACCTGGCAACCGGGCAAAAAGCTGAACGACGAGGTCACCGCGCAGAACGAACTGAAAATCAAGGAATTCAACGAGAAAACCAAATTTGAGTACGAGCAGGCCTTTGTCGAAGCGGCGCGCGATCGCATCGACAAAATGTCGCGCATCGAAGCGCGCAAGTACGAGGATTTGCGCGAGGAAGAACGCATTGTGGTGTACCGCAGCCTGATCCAGGACATGCTCACCAAAGGGTTGCCGATGCCGGATGACCGCACGCGGCATGTGGTGTCGGAACTGCTGAATACGATTTTCGATATCGATAAGATGCTGTACTTCGTCGCGCCGGAATGGTGGCGGCCGCGCCTGCACCATAGTCATCAAGGCTTGGGCGGCATCCGCAAGCCGTCTTCCGTCACGCCCGCGCCGGTCAGCGCCGCTGCTGCGGGCGGTTCGGTTCATACGCAAATCAAGAGCAAGGCGGCTAAAAATCTGATTACCGCCGCGGCTGCGATAGTGGAAAACACGCAAATTGCGTCGATGGATACCGTGACCTGGGGTGGAGTGCACGATAACCGGGTGGATAACTATTACATCACCGAAGAATCCGATCCCGCCAAGCTGGGGGCTTCGTTGGGCTGGCTGTTGCAACTCGATGGCGACAACATGCGCAATGCCTTCCTGAATGCGCCGTGGGTCAAAGCGGTGATTCCGATCCGTCCCGGCAAGGAACGCGCGGCGATGAACTGGTTGCAGCGCTTGCATGTGGAAGGCACCGAAGGATTGGACGATAACTACGTCGCGCCTGCGGATGAACTGGCCAAAATCCCGCATAGCGGCCCGAACGTGACGATTCGTGATGCCATCAACCATTTGTGCGATGTCGTTTCCGATAAGCACGACAAGTCGATGAAAGTGGGACGTTATCCGGGCGATGAAATCAACGACGATAACCGTGTTTCTGCTACGCCGGTCGACAAAGTGTACGAACACGGCTTCTATCCGCTGCAAGGCGGTTTTCGTGCGTTGCAAGGTGGCGAGGATTTCGAGGTGTTCGATCAGTGGGTGGAGGTGCTGCCGACCGATCAGGTCGTGCCGGTGCCGGTGGCTTACGATCCGAAAACCGGGCGGCAGCTGTAGGCATGGCCGATTTCGAGGTGCAGTTTGCCGATCCGCCCTTCATTGAACCGTCGGCGCAGGAAGCGGCTTTCGGCTGGAAGAACAACGAGGTCGTGGTGTTTCGCGGCGCCAATGAGTCTCAGGTTTTGCAGCCCGACGCCAGCGGATCGTGCAAATGGTCGAGCGGCACTACCGATCCCTGGAGTATTTCCGATATCCGCCGGCGCGTGTTGAATGTGCCGTATGCGTGGCGCATGATCGGCCAATCGGCGTTAATTCCCAAAGTCGAAGCCGGTACGCCATTGCGCGCTATTCTGTCGGCGCGATCCCGGTTGTCGCTGTGGACGGGATTGGCCAATTTCACCAAGCGTGTGGCGGTCGCGCACAAAATCGAAGGCCAGATTCCATCGGCGCAGCAGTATGAATCGTTCATGAGCAAATTTTGTGCAGGCCTGGATGATATTTCGCTGATCGCCACGATCAGCAGACGGCCGGATGGTTCGGTCGATCTCTCCCCGGAGCTGGCCGTGTTTGGTCACGTAGTTGGCAATAAACCCGGCAAGGAGCGCAATTTTGTTGAGCTGGCGCTCAAGAACTTGATCGCCGCTTGTCATTCGCTTGGCATTCAAGTTACTGCCGGTTATGAAGTGCGAGACGACTACGGCAAACAAACACAGGGCAATTTTGTATCGTTCATCACGTCACGGAATTCCGATATGACCGATCACGCCAACCGCATCCGCGATGTGCTCGATACCTGGGATTTCGATGGTGTCGGTTTCGATATCGAGGTGAACGGTATCGGCCCGAGTGAACAAAGTGATACCATGAAAGCCTGGTTCAAACAGGGTAAAACGATCAAGGATTGGGTGGTTGCGAGACCCACATCGTCCGATCCGGCCGCCAAGAAGGAACAAGCTGCGGCGGATAATATACGCATTCTGTATCACACGCTGGCGCAATTGCTGATTACCAAGAAACGGTTTGTGTCGTACGCCACGGCCGCGTTTGTGGATGCCAAGTCCGGCAAGTTTGACGATGGCGTGTATATTTTCGGCCACACCCGCGTACAGCCGCTCGGGCTGGCTGCGGGGCGCGCCAATGTGATTGCGCGGATCATGGCTTACGACGAAGGGTTTCAAGCCGGTGGCGGAAAGAAAACAGAAAAATCTGCCGCTGTGCAGGATTCTCTGACGAAACGTCATGTGCAAATCCTGAAATCGATCACCAGTGCCGGTATTCATCCATCGACAGTACAGTTGGGCATCAAGATGGAAAGTCTCAAGGAATTGGGCATGAAAAGCGGGCATATGACCGTTGCCCAAGCGGTGGAACGCTGCGCCGATTTGCGCCGCTTCCGCACCGGACTCATCACATTTTCGGGCAGTACCTCATCTCCATCCGACGAAGTGGCGGCATTCGCCCGCTACGATAAAGTGCTGAATGAAGCGGAATTCAACCGGCGGCATTTCCTCGGCGTGCCGTTCCAGGCGCCGCATTGATTGCTACCGATCAGGCGGTTTTTTCCGGCAAACTTTGCTTCACTATCATTTGCCTCTATTCATAGTGAGTTTTTCTTGCAATTCAAGTCACAGCCTTGTGCTATCCCGGTTTTTTGCCGCTGCGACTGATGATAAGATGACAGAGTAATGAAACTGAGCGATCTAAAAACTGGGCACAGTATTGAAAGTAGCCCAGGACTGCACCGCTGGTATAGAACCATTCCCATTAATGACGATGAAGCAGTCAGCTTCTGTAAAATTACTAAGTTCAATTTTCCGAACCATCTCGATGACAGCAACAGAAACCCAAATTGAGCAAGATCTGATCGCAAAGCTTGAAGAGCTCAAATATACCTACCGTCCGGATATTCGTGATCGTGAAGCACTGGAAAGAAATTTTCGTGAGAAATTCGAAGCACTTAATCGCGTCAAGCTGACGGATTCGGAATTTTACAGGTTGAGGGATGGGATTGTTAACGCCGACGTTTTCACTGCCGCTCGCCATCTGCGTGAAAAGAACGGCTTCGAGCGCGATGACGGCACGCCGCTGTATTACACACTTGTCAACATCAAGGATTGGTGCAAGAACAGCTTCGAGGTTATCAATCAACTGCGCATTAATACCGACTACAGCCACCATCGTTATGATGTGATCCTGCTCATCAATGGCGTGCCGGTGGTGCAGATTGAGCTGAAGTCCCTCGCCATCAGCCCGCGCCGGGCCATGCAGCAGATCCAGGAAGACCTGCCGCAGGAAAAGGCCGACAATGAACAAGAACCGGACAAAAAGAAAGCGGCGCTCAAGATCCATAAAAAAGGGCTGATGCAGCAGCTTTTTCCGGCTATGGGTTAGGGGTGAAAGATGGGTAAGCAACTGGATGAGTATTCGCCGCTTGAATCACTGCATTATATTGCCAGGCTGATTGATGACGCTACTGATAATGCGCTGCCAGAGAAAGCGCAGCAGGCGCTTCAGCTTTGTGATGTATTGGAAAAATATCTCGATGCACGGCAATTAGTTGAACTTAATTATTTTCGGGCCAACGCGTGGTCCGTGATTCGACATGCAAAGCACTGTGACGAATCGAAAGTATGGGAATGGGATCAGCCTGAGATTCTGCACGAGATTTTCTGTTTGCGTACCGCCGTGCGATCTGCCGAGTTTGGGTTGCATGAACCGTTTAGGCAATGTCAAATACTCGTCAATACCGGCAATATATTGAGTCATATAGGGCGACCGATAGAAGCGTTTGAATACTGGAATCGCGCGCTTGGGTTAATACCGAATTTTGCGATGGCGCTTGGCAATCTTGGCTTTGGCCTGGAAGCTTATGCAAAATACCTTTATGACCCAGGCCATCAGGTTGTAATTTTGAAAGATGCCTGTGATTTCCTTAAGTCCGTTGCCGCGCCTAGTGCTGTTTGGGACAGTTACGATTATCAGCGAATTATAGAAAGCATGCTGGGCAGGGCTGAAAGCATTGAATCTCAAGTCGATTTTAGCTATCTGGAGAACATTTCACTTTATGAGCACTCGCTTGGACGGTCGAAAGTGGAACGTAATTATCGTGCATGGGCATTAGGTAATGGATTATTCCTGTCACCTCTCAATGATCTTGGTGCGTATCCCATTGCAGCCCATGATGTACTGCATTTGCCCACAATGGTTCGGCCAATTTCAGAGTCGCCACAATTTATCGGTTTTTATAACCAGCTAAAGCAAGAGTACGTATCCGCACGCTTTTTGTGCTGGCAAGGCATAACGGAGTCTGAAGCCCATAAGAAGCACTACTCGGATAAGGAGACCCTGCTGCTTAATACGCTGGATTTTCCTGTGTATTCAGTATTTGTAGAGCAGATCAAGCTTGCATTTCGGATGGCGTATTCGCTATTCGACAAAATTGCGTTCTTTATCAACGAGTACTGGTCGTTAGGCATGCGAGAGAGCTCGATTAATTTTCAGTCTATTTGGTTTGAATGCGGCACCAAGGGTAAACCAAAGGTTTTACGCGCCTGCTTTCAAGGCCGGCAAAATTTACCCCTGAGGGGGCTTTACTGGCTAAGCAAAGACTTTGTTGAGGATGATAAATGTAGCGATATCGTTTTGGGTGAAGCAATGGAGCCAGATGCATACAAGTTGCGCTCTATCCGAAACCATTTAGAGCATAAATATCTTAAAGTGCATGATGATTTGTGGAGCTACACTGATCTTCCCGATAATACATTGTTTGGCGATAAATGGGCTGTTCATTTGTCGATGCAAGAGATAAACGAAAAAACGATAAGAATATTGAAAATGGCCAGGGCTGGGATGACGTATTTGTCACCTGCTGTGCATCGGGAAGAAAATATTCGCCGTTCTCAAGTGCTGGATGAGATCACTGTTCCTATGGTGCTGCCAAGATGGGGGCATTTTTGATGGATCGCTCTGCACACCCATGGATCGTTGCGCAGACGGAAAAAATCGACGCCCTTAAAACCCATAGAAAAAATCTGATGCAGCAGTTTTTCCCTGCGTTGGAATCCGATAGAGAGGTAAGCCATGGATAAGCAGCTACAAGCTTTGCAGCACAACCTTGAAGCCGCCGTGCAGCGCGCCATGGAGTCCTGCGAAGCCTCTGGTCATGCGATTCCGGATCAATTTCGTGGCGTCACGAAATTGATCGTCCACGGCAAGGGCAGTTTACGTGATGTGAATGACGAGGCAACCCAATGAGCGTATTGACCGCATTTCACGCGGATATCAAAAACATCCTCGAACAGGCGAGGAGCAAGGCGCGTTCAGCGGTGAATGCCGCGATGGTGGAAGCCTACTGGCTGATTGGCCGACGGATTGTAGAAGAGGAACAGCGTGGTCAGCATAAAGCCGAATATGGGGCACGCTTGCTGGAAAACTTGTCCAGAGAGCTTTCCGAGAGCTTCGGCAAGGGTTTTTCCTACGCCAATCTGCGTAATTTCCGCCAGTTTTATCTCACCTATCCCGATCAGGCAATTTGCTACACAGTGTGTAGCAAATTGAGCTGGAGCCATAACCGGCTCATCATGCGCGTGGATGACCCCAAGGCCAGAGACTATTACTTGGCGGAGGGGGCAGCGCAGCAATGGAGCGTCAGACAGCTGGAGCGCAATATTCAGACCCGCAGCTTTCAACGCTTGCTCTCTTCACAGGGAGGCGAAGCCGGGGGCAGTGCAGTCTCCGGCAATACACTGGGCGACTTCATCAAAGACCCTTATGTGCTGGAATTCTTGCAATTGCCGGAAACTGGCGAGGTAAAAGAAAGCCGGCTGGAGCAGGCGATTATTGATGAGCTGCAAAAGTTTCTACTGGAACTGGGCAAGGGGTTCTCGTTCGTCGCGCGGCAGATGCGTATCAGCACCGAAACCAGTCATTTTTATCTCGACCTGGTGTTCTACAACTACTTACTCAAGTGTTTTGTCATTATTGACCTGAAGACCGGCAAGCTAAGCCATCAGGACATCGGCCAAATGGATATGTATGTGCGCATGTTCGACGATCTTAAGCGGGGTGAAGACGACAACCCCACCATTGGCATTATTCTTTGCGACAGCAAGGATGAAACCGTCGTTAAATACTCGGTGATCAAGGAGAGCCAGCAACTTTTCGCTTCCAAGTATCAGCGCATACTCCCAACCGAAGCGGAATTGATTGCCGAGATTGAGCGGGAGAAGCGGTTGATTGAGGGGGGCGCATAACGTCGATGGAAAGGCGGCAACTATCGAGGAACACTGGGTAGTTCATATATGCGAATAAGATAAAAAATGACTGAACAAGACCAAAAACAACTGGGCAACACCCTGTGGAGCATTGCTGACCAATTGCGTGGTGCGATGAACGCGGACGATTTTCGCGACTATATGCTTTCCTTTCTGTTCCTGCGCTATTTGTCGGACAACTACGAGACGGCGGCGCAAAAGGAATTGGGGCCGGATTATCCGAAACTGGATGCTGGCGACCGCCGCACGCCTTTGGCGGTATGGTATGCGCAGAACCCGGACGATACCGTTGAATTTGAAAAACAGATGCGCCGTAAGACGCATTATGTGATCCAGCCGTCGCACCTCTGGGGCGGTATTACGGAGCTGGCCCGCACGCAAGACAAGGAATTGCTGCATACTTTGCAGAAAGGCTTCGATTACATCGAAAACGAATCGTTTGCCAGCACCTTTGGCGGATTATTCTCCGAGATCAATCTAAATTCGGAAAAACTGGGCAAGGGCTATCCCGAACGTAATGCCAAGCTCTGTACCATTATCGTCAAGATTGCCGAGGGACTGGCGCAATTCTCCACCGATAAGGACACGCTGGGCGATGCCTACGAGTATCTGATCGGCCAGTTTGCCGCCGGTTCCGGCAAGAAAGCGGGCGAGTTCTACACGCCACAGCAGATTTCCAGCATTCTTTCCGGCATTGTCACATTGGATAGTCAGGAGCCCGCTACCGGCACCAAGAAGCAACTGGAGAGTGTGCTCGACTTTGCCTGCGGTTCCGGTTCGCTGTTGCTTAATGTGCGTCATCGGCTCGGCCCGCACGGCATCGGAAAAATTGTTGGGCAGGAGAAGAACATCACCACCTACAACTTGGCGCGCATGAACATGCTGCTGCACGGGGTAAAGGATTCGGAGTTCGAGATTTATCACGGCGATACGCTTACCAACGACTGGGATTGGCTGCGCGAAACCAATCCGGCCAAGATACCGAAGTTCGACGCAGTGGTGGCCAATCCGCCCTTTAGCTACCGCTGGGAGCCGCTTGATGCGCTGGGTGAAGATATGCGCTTCAAGAATTACGGCCTGGCACCGAAATCCGCCGCCGATTTCGCCTTTTTGCTGCACGGCTTCCACTACCTGAAACCCGAAGGCGTCATGGCTATCATCCTGCCGCACGGCGTGTTGTTCCGTGGCGGGGTGGAAGAACGTATCCGCACCAAACTACTGAAAGACGGCCATATCGACACCGTGATCGGCTTGCCCGCCAATCTGTTTTTCTCGACAGGTATCCCAGTCTGTATTCTCGTTTTGAAGAAGTGCAAAAAACCGGACGATGTGCTGTTTATCAATGCTAGCGAACACTTCGAGAAAGGCAAACGGCAGAATCGCTTGCTACCGGAGCATATCGATAAGATCGTTTCCACTTACCAATTTCGCAAGGAAGAAGAGCGCTACGCCCGGCGGGTACCGATGGATGAAATAGCGGCGAATGGCTACAACCTGAACATTTCGCGCTATATCAGCACTGCAAGGCAGGAAGAAGAGGTTGATTTGGCGTTGGTGCATAACGAGTTGACGGAATTGGAAAAACGGATCAAGGAAAATACCGCGAAACACAATAAATTTTTGAAAGAATTAGGGTTGCCGCTGTTGCCTTAGCTTGGGTAATTGTTATCAAACCGGCAATCAATGAAAATTCGATTGAAGCGAGGGGGATTCTCGATAAGCCGATTGAAACAATTGTCCGGGGTGGCGGCCGGCATTTTCTCTGCCACGGTGATAAGATGATCCCATGAAATTCAGCGATCTGAAAAACTGGACGGACTACTGGGAGCAGCTTCGTACTGCGCTGCTGGAGCCCAGTGTCGACAAATCCCTGCTGGAGGCATCGTTGCGCGAGGCGCGCGCCAAGATACCGGTGCCGGCATTGTGGCTGCTGGGTAAAACGCAGTCTGGCAAGACATCGATTATCCGTGCACTGACGGGTAGCCCGGCGGCGGAGATCGGCAATGGTTTTCAACCGTGCACGCGCAGTGCGCGGTTTTACGATTTTCCGGCCGAAGCGCCGGTGGTGCGGTTTCTCGATACGCGCGGTCTGGGTGAAGTGGCGTACGATCCCGGCGACGATATGCATTACTGCGAAGCGCAGGCGCATTTGCTGGTGGCGGTGATGAAAGTGGCGGATGTGCATCAGGCTGCGGTGTTCGATGTGTTGCAGGCGATCCGGCGGCGTCATCCGGAATGGCCGTTGCTGATCGTGCAAACCGGCTTGCATGAGCTGTATCCCGATGGCTGCGGGCATATTCAGCCGTGGCCGTATGCCAGCGATCCTTTGCCTGATTCCATTCCGCTGGATTTGCGCCGCGCTCTGTTGGCGCAACGCGCTGCCTTGGAGCCATTGCCTGGCTTTGCGCCGGTGCGCTGGGTGGCGGTCGATTTGACATTGCCGGAAGATGGCTTAGCGCCGCCGGATTACGGTTTGGAAGCGTTGTGGCAGGCAATCGAAGCGTTGACATCCTTGGGTTTGCAGCATCAATTGAGCGGCGACCAGGAAGTGCAGGATCTCTTCGCGCGTACTGCGCATCAGCATATCGCGGGTTATGCGTTGACCGCAGCGGGTTTGGGTGCTTTGCCGGTGGTGGATTTGGTTGCGGTGTCGGCGGTGCAGGCAAAATTGTTGCATAGTCTGGCGTTGCTGTACGGGCAGCGTTGGGATAAAAGCACCGTCACGGAATTTATCGGTTTGGCGGGCGCGGGAATTGCCTCCGGTTATCTGGCACGGCTATTGACCCGTGCTGCGACCAAATTCATACCGGTGTGGGGGCAAACCGTGGGTGCGTTATGGGGCGCCAGTTCCAGCGGCGCAACCACGTATGCGCTGGGTAAGGCGGCGATCTATTTCTTTACGCGGCGTAAGGACGGCCTGAATGTGGATGCGGATACCTTGCGGCAGATTTATGCGGAAGAACTGGAACGCAGCGCGTCGATACTCAAAGACCGTCTGCGAGGAAAATCTGGATGAAAACACCGTTGCCCGCCGTTAATCCGCTGCGGTTATTGGTATTCATCCTGATGCTGTTGCCGCTGCTGGCGTTGCTGGGGTTTGGCTTCTTTTGGCTGTGGCAGAGCGGTTATTTGCAGTATTGGCTGATCGCCATGGTGCTGTGCGGCGGCCTGGGATACGGCTTGCAGTATTGGCTGGTGCGGCAGGAGCGGCAATTGTTAACGGATTCGGCCACCGAACCTAATCCGGATTGGCCACCGAGTGCGGATGCAGTCTGGCAGCAAGTCGAAGCGCTGGCCGAGATGTGTAATCCGCAGGATTGGCCGATCGAGGAGGGCACCTGGGTGCTGGCGCTGGGGCAGAAAACGATGGAAACGGTCGCGCATTGTTATCATCCGGATGTCGAAAAACCATTGCTGGAACTGACCATACCGCATACCTTGATGATTATCGAGCGGGCGAGCCGCGATCTGCGCCAGGATGTGGCGGAAAAAATACCGTTCAGCAACCGGCTGACCATTGGCGATCTGTTCCGGATACAGCGCTGGAAGGCCAAAGCGGAACGGCTGTTTAGTATTTATCGCGCCGGTAGCCTGCTCATCAATCCGGTCAATGCTTTGCTGAGCGAAGCCTGGCGGCATTTGCGCGAACGCAGTTTTGACCAGGCCAAGGACGAGCTGCACCGCTGGTTTTTGCGTACCTATGTGTGCAAAGTGGGGTACTACGCGATTGACCTGTATAGCGGCCGCTTGCCGTTAGGCGATGAAGAATTTGTGACTGCGCCAACGCCGGAGTCCAAAGCCGATCTGGGGCAGGCCGAAGAAACCGAGAAACCTGCAATTGAGCCGTTGCGCATTCTTATTTTAGGACGGTCCAATTCGGGTAAATCGAGCCTCATCAATGCATTGTTTGGCACGCTGACGACGGCGGCCGATGTGCTGCCGGATACCACGCAAGCCGTCAAACCGTTTGTCTTGTCGCGCGAGGGGTTAACGCAAGCGCTGATTTTCGATAGTCCGGGATGCGACAGTGCGTTGTTTGATCATCCGCAGATGCTGGCCGCGGCTGGCAACGCCGATCTGATTTTGTGGTTGAGTCCGGCCAACCGGCCCGACCGGCAGGCTGAGCGCGATTGCCTGGACGTATTGCGCGCAACCCAGGCCGCGCGCACGGATCGCCGCGCGCCGCCGCTACTGGTGGTGGCGAGTTTTATCGATCGCTTGCGGCCGGTCAACGAATGGCAGCCGCCGTACGATCTGGCGCATCCGGTGAACAGCAAGGCAACCAATATCACCGCAGCGGTGCGGGTTATCGCGGCCGATCTGGCGGTAGCGGTTGAACAGGTGATTCCTGTCTGTCTGCTGGCGGGTAAAGTTTATAATGTCGACGATACCCTTTGGGCCGCCATTCTGCATCATCAGGACGAAGCGTTGCGGGTGCGGTTGATGCGTTGCCTGGATGCCAGAAAACGGGCCGAAGATTGGGTGATGCTGCGGCGGCAGATGGCCGGTGCGGGCCGGTTTGTGCGGGATTTGCCGGACATATTGGGAAAACGCGCCGGGCGGTAATGGGTTAGCATGGAAATACATCAATAAAGCGGATTTCGCATATACTGCGATCCATCTCAATGCGCCAAGATTGCATCATTTTTAATCCCTAATCAGTTGAATCACTCAGTGAAGCGCACCTTAACCGTAGTTTTCCTATTATTAACTGTGGGGCTGATCGTGCTGGCGGTCGTTCCGGATCGCGCACGTGCGCAATACTGGTGGAACGCGAGCCGTGAACCGGTTGGTTTGGCGCCCGATCCTGCATCGACGCCGGAAGCGATTGTGCAAGTTTACGGCGCGCGCGCATTCAGCTGGCGCGGCTACTTCGGGATTCATACCTGGATTGCGGTGAAACCCTCGGCGGCGCAGTCGTATACCATCTATGAAGTGATCGGCTGGATGCAGCGCCGTAAGCTCCCGGTGGTGGTGATTCATGAGAATGCGCCGGACCGGCGCTGGTACGGCAATATGCCGGAGCTTCTGCTGGAGAAACGGGGCAATGGCGTGGATGCGCTGATCGAGAAAATTGACCAAGCGGCACAAAATTACCCGTATGCAAAGGATTACACGATTTGGCCTGGCCCCAATTCCAATACCTTTACGGCTTGGATTTCCCGGGCTGTTCCGGAACTGCAATTGGATCTGCCGCCTACCGCGATTGGCAAGGATTACCTGGGCTACCGGATGGTTTCGCAAGCGCCGAGCGGCAGTGGCTTCCAAGTTTCCTTTTTCGGCTTACTGGGTGTGCTGGTCAGCGCGGTGGAGGGTGTCGAGCTTAATTTGCTGGGATTATCGTTCGGTGTCGATCTCGACCCGCTCGCGCTCAAATTGCCGCTGGTCGGACGTAAAGAACTGAATTCATGGTTTGAGCCTGCGGTTGAAAACTAATGACAGCCTCTAAACCTTAAGTTCACGGCATTTAATTGATAATTATTCTTATTCATACTATAGTAACCCTCAATAATTAATTCGCTTGATGAACCTTTTTGCCTGGATATTTTCATGTTGAAATCGAATGTAAGCCGTTTTTATTTTGCCGTTTTTTTTCTTTGCTCTTCACTAGCCGTACCGCTGGCGCATGCTGAGGAAGTAGTTGTATATTCCGCGCGTATTGAGCAACTCATCAAACCGATGTTTGATGCGTTTACCAAGGAAACCGGGATCAAGGTCAAATACACCACGGATAACGAAGGTGCATTGCTTGCCCGGCTGGAAGCGGAGGGGAAAAACACGCCCGCTGATCTGCTGATTACTTCCGATGTGGGTAATCTTTGGGCGGCGGCACGGGCAGGCTTGCTGAAGCCGGTGCAATCGAACGTGCTGGAAGCCAATATCCCGGCGCATTTGCGTGACCCTCAACAGGAATGGTTCGGTTTGTCGATCCGGGCACGTACACTGATTTATAACACCAAGAAAGTGAAGCCTTCAGAGCTTTTAACTTATGAGGATTTGGCCGATCCGAAGTGGAACAAACGGCTGTGTTTGCGTACATCGAAAAAAGTGTATAACCAATCCCTGGTGGCGATGATGATTGCCGAACATGGCGAAGCCGAGACCGAGAAAATTGTCAAAGGCTGGGTGGCCAATCTGGCAACCGATCCATTGTCCGATGACACCCGCGCCTTGGAATTTGTCGCTGCCGGTAAATGCGATGTGACGGTGGTCAATACTTATTACTATGGCCGGTTGATGAAGAAAGACCCGAATTTACCTTTGGCGATTTTCTGGCCGAATCAGAATGATGGCGGCGTGCATGTCAATATTTCAGGCGCCGGTGTCACGCGCCATGGCCGTAACGCGCAAGCCGCGATTAAATTGCTGGAATTCCTGTCATCCGATAAAGCGCAAAATCTCTTCGCTGATGTGAATATGGAATATCCGGTTAATCCGAAGATTGCAGCGGATCCGTTTGTCGCGGCGTGGGGCAGTTTTAAGCAAAATCCGATGAATCTGGTGAAGGCTGGTGAATTACAGACCACCGCCGTGAAACTGATGGACCGGGCGGGCTATCAGTAAAAAGGAACAGCCACTCTACAAAGATCAATGAGGCGTAGAAGCGCTAGGAAATAATAGCTTTTACGCCAGTTTTTTCGTTCTGTTTCTTCACAAACATGTCATGGCCATTTGGCGCTCAGTTCCGTTTATAGCCGCTGCATTGGTACTGGCGCCCGTGGGCGTGATCGTGTCCGCTTTTTTTGCACCGGCCAGCGATGTTTGGCAACATCTGCTTGAAACGACGCTTCCTCAGCTGCTGATCAATACGTTCTGGCTTGCCTTGGGTGTCGTCAGCGGGACTACGCTATTGGGCATCAGTTTGGCGTGGCTCACCGCAGTTTATGACTTCACCGGGCGGCGTTTTTTTTCCTGGGCGTTGCTGTTGCCGATGGCGATGCCTGCGTATGTCACGGCATTTGTTGCTTTGGGACTGTTCGATTTTACCGGTCCGGTACAAACTGTATTGCGTGCCTGGCTGGATTCGGATTTGTCTTGGTTTCCGGATATTCGCGGCAGGGCCGGTGTGATTGTCGTCATGACGCTGGCTTTTTATCCTTATGTTTATTTGCTGGCGCGCAATGCTTTTCTGAGCCAAGGCAAACGTTCTCTGGAAGTGGCGCAATCGCTGGGTTTCAACCGCAAGCAAGGATTCTTCAAGGTGGTATTGCCGATGGCCCGTCCTTGGATAGCCGGGGGCGTGATGCTGGTGCTGATGGAGACGCTGGCAGATTTCGGTACCGTCGCGGTGTTTAATTATAATACCTTCACGACCGCGATTTACAAAGCATGGTTCAGCATGTTTTCCCTGCCCGCGGCTTCGCAGCTCGCTTCTTTATTGATTCTGATCATTTTTGTTGTGATTGTGATGGAGCAGCAGTTCCGGTTGCGTATGCGCTATGCGGAGAGTAAAAAAACCGAGCGTGCGCAGCGTATCCGGTTGACGGGATGGCATAACTGGCTGGTGGCCGGTTTCGTCCTGAGCGTCTTGTTTCTGGCATTTCTGCTGCCGGTACTGCAATTGTGCCAGTGGGCGATGCGATCGTTTACGCAAGATTATGACGTAGCCCGCTATCTGGAATTTCTCTGGCATTCCCTATCATTGTCCGGTTTAGCGGCTTTGTTGATTTGTCTGGTTGTTATTGCCATGGTTTATGCGGCACGGCGTTATCCCAGTCCGGTTACGCGCTATGCAGTGCGTATCGCTACGATTGGTTATGCATTGCCCGGCACGGTACTGGCGATTGGTGTGTATGTGCCGCTGGTTTGGCTGGATGGGCGGCTCAGTGAGTGGATGATGCATTGGTTGCAAATCGAGACAGGGCAATTGATCCAGGGTACGCTGATGATTATGTTGATCGCCTATTTGATCCGTTTTATGGCGGTCAGCCATTATCCGATTGATGGCGCGATGCAACGGATTACGCCTAATATCGACGAGGCGGCGATGAGTTTCGGGTTGCATGGCTGGGCGATGATCCGGAAAGTACATATTCCGATATTGAAACCGGGAATTTTTACGGCGGCGACTTTAGTGTTTGTCGATGTCATGAAAGAGATGCCAATTACGCTGATGACGCGGCCATTTGGCTGGGATACACTGGCGGTGCGAATTTATGAAATGACTTCCGAAGGGCAATGGGAGCAGGCTGCGTTGCCTGCGGTTACGCTGGTGCTGGCCGGGCTGATTCCAATTTTCTTGTTTATGCGACAAACTGAGAAGTAAACCGATGAGTACTGGGTTGCTGCAACTGAATCACGTTTTGCAAGCGTATGGCGAGCAGGTCGTTATCCGTAACTTATCTTTGCAATTGCAAAAGGGGCAGATCGGCTGTTTGCTCGGCCCGAGCGGCTGTGGCAAGACTACTGCCCTGCGTTGTATTGCCGGTTTTGAGCGGGTTGCAGCCGGAGAAATCGTGCTCAATGGCGCCTGTGTGAGCAGTGCGGATTCCTTCGTGCCGCCGGAACAACGACGGATTGGCATGGTGTTCCAGGATTATGCGTTGTTTCCGCATCTTGATGTGACCGCCAATATCGGTTTCGGTCTGCACCGGTTAGCGCGAGTGGAGCGTGAGCGGCGGGTTGAAGAATTGCTGCATGTCGTGCATCTGGCCAGCGTTGCGAAGAAATATCCGCACGAATTATCGGGCGGGCAGCAGCAGCGCGTTGCGCTGGCGCGCGCGCTGGCGCCGAGACCGGATCTTTTGTTGCTGGATGAGCCGTTTTCCAATCTGGATGTGAGTTTACGCGAGCGGTTGAGCATGGAAGTCCGTGAGATCATCAAGCAGCAAGGAACCACCGCGATTCTGGT
The DNA here is from genome assembly GCA_002083595.1 of Proteobacteria bacterium ST_bin16. Taxonomy (GTDB): domain Bacteria; phylum Pseudomonadota; class Gammaproteobacteria; order Burkholderiales; family Nitrosomonadaceae; genus Nitrosomonas. The sequence goes on from MSXT01000012.1 coordinate 124,695, forward strand.
GACACATGATCAAGCGGAGGCGTTTGCGATTGCCGATGAGATCGGCGTGATGAATCACGGTGAGATTCAACAGTGGGATACGGCATTCAATCTGTATCATCGCCCGGCCAACCGTTTTGTGGCTAACTTTATTGGTCAGGGAGTATTTCTCCCCGGTAAAGTGATTGATGCGCAACGAGTTGAAATTGAATTGGGCGTATTGCAAGGGGTAGTTCCAGAGCACTGTGATGCTGGTTGCGGCGTGGATGTATTGCTGCGTCCGGATGATATTGTGCACGATGATAGCAGCACGATGCAGGCGGCGGTGGTTCATAAAGCATTTCGCGGTGCGGAGATTTTGTATACGTTGCATCTTGCGAGCGGAGCCAAAGTGCTTGCGCTTGTCCCCAGCCATCATGATCATGCGATTGGCGGGAAAATAGGGATCAGACTCGAAGCCGACCATATTGTGGCATTTCAACAATCGGAAGGATGATTGTCCGATTCCGGTTCTTGCAGATGTGAGACAATATTCCGCAGTTTCTTCCGAGCGCTATTTTTAAAAGCTACTTCCCTTTTAACAGTTTTTTCTATAGCATAACAATTTAGTTTTATACCACTCTTTTACAGCGTTATTCCAACCAATCCCGTAAACCAATCTTTGAG
>MSXT01000013.1 GCA_002083595.1 Proteobacteria bacterium ST_bin16
AAAGTGGTACGTGAGCTGGGTTTAAAACGTCGTGAGACAGTTTGGTCCCTATCTGCCGTGGGCGTTGGAAGTTTGAGAGGACCTGCTCCTAGTACGAGAGGACCGGAGTGGACGAACCTCTGGTGTACCGGTTATGACGCCAGTCGTATCGCCGGGTAGCTAAGTGCGGACGAGATAACCGCTGAAAGCATCTAAGCGGGAAACTCTCCTCAAGATAAGACTTCCCGAGGGTTTAACCCTCCTAAAGGTTCGTCGAAGACTACGACGTTGATAGGTCGGGTGTGGAAGCATAGTAATATGTTAAGCTAACCGATACTAATTGACCGTGAGGCTTGATCCTATAACTTTGATAATTTTTGTTATTAATATGTTCTAATCCATTTTACTTTTTCCTTTTTGAATAATATTTTTTTAATATTATTCAGTTTCAAGTTACGCTTGGCGGCCATAGCACTTTGGACCCACCTCTTCCCATCCCGAACAGAACCGTGAAACGAAGCTGCGCCGATGATAGTGTGCATTCGCATGTGAAAGTAGGTTACCGCCAGGCACTCTTATTTAGAAACCTCTCATCAAGATATAATTTGATGAGAGGTTTTCTATTTTCTACTTCCCGGATTTGTAAAACTGTAAAATTTCTTCAATTGCCTTGTTGCTGATAATAATCGACAAGAGCTTTCTTAGAATCTAGATTGCAATTGTCTGCAATATTTTCAATAATATTCATTTCTGATTTAAGTGGATGGCTATGAGTGAATCTGAAGTTAAGAAAGATGATTGGGAAAGAGATCTAATTGAAAATCTTGCTCTGGCATCTCTTCGTGAGCAGCGTCGCACGCGCAATTGGGGGATATTTTTTAAGCTAATCACTTTTTTATATCTTTTCATTTTGTTATTTTTTGCCCTAGGCTGGATAGAAGATGGCAGAGTTCGAATTGCCGAGAAGCATACTGCACTTATTGATTTACGCGGCATGATTACTCCCGATAGCATGAGTAATGCCGATAAAGTTAATGCCAGCTTGCGTTCAGCGTTTCAAGATAAAAACACCAAGGGTGTAGTATTACGTATAAATAGCCCTGGTGGAAGCCCAGTTCAAGCTGGATATATCAATGATGAAATACGCCGATTGCGAACTAAATACCCGGATATACCGCTTTATGCTGTAGTTGGAGACATTTGTGCTTCGGGTGGATATTACGTAGCTGTAGCTGCTGATAAAATTTTTGTTGATAAAGCCAGTCTGATTGGTTCAATTGGTGTGCTGATAGATGGCTTCGGCTTTACCGGTACCTTAGAAAAATTAGGCATTGAAAGGCGATTGCTTACTGCTGGCGAGAATAAAAATTTCCTGGATCCTTTTGCACCTTTAGATCCTGTACAAAAGGAACATGCGACACATTTATTGCGTGAAATACACGAACAATTCATTCAAGTAGTAAAACAAGGTCGAGGTGAACGTTTAAAAGATGTTCCGGAGATATTCAGCGGAATTGTCTGGACAGGTCAGAAAAGTATTGATTTAGGGCTTGCCGATGAAATGGGCAATGCTGAATATGTTGCACGCGAGATTATTAAGGCAGAAGACCTGGTTGATTTTACGCCGAACGAAGGTCTATCAGGCTTATTTAGCAAACGATTTGGTCAAATAGTTTTTAATATGCTTTCTGGTCATGCACTGACAATGCGGTAAGAAACACATTTTTACTTGACCGTATTTACAGACTATTTATTGAGTAACTCTGTTAGCGTTCGCGTTGCTCCAGTTTGCCATGATGGCAAAATGAGATCAAAAGTTTTTGTCAGTTTTTCAGTATCGAGACGAGAATTGAACGGACGTTTTGCCGGCAGAGGAAAATCCCTGCTAGGGATCGGTTGCAACGCAGCGGGTTGGATTTTGAGCTGGTAATTCATGCGTTCTGCATTTTCCAGGATAAATTTAGCAAACCCATACCATGAGGTACTCCCACCGGCAGTCAAGTGATACAAACCGGATATCTCGGGTTTTTCCTTAATCATAAGCAATGCATGAGCAGTAATATCGGCAATTAGCTCTGCTCCGGTTGGCGAACCGATTTGATCATCCACTATGGTTAATTTGTCGCGCTGCTGCGCCAAGCGAAGTATTGTTTTGATGAAATTATTTCCATAAGCGGCATAGACCCAACTGGTACGAAAAATCAAATGTGAACAACCGGAAGTGAGGATGTTTTTCTCACCTTCCAATTTAGATTTACCATAGACGTTGAGCGGATCGCAATCATCAGTTTCAAGATAGGGTTGATTGCTATGGCCATTGAAGACGTAATCGGTTGAGTAGTGGATGAGCCATGCATTGAGTCTTTTTGCTTCTTGTGCCAGCACAGCAAGTGCTTCAGCATTGAGTGCATAAGCCCGTTCAGGCTCACTTTCAGCTTTATCGACCGCAGTATAAGCTGCTGCATTGACGATGATATCGGGCGAGACTTGCCGCAAGGTTTGTTGTATCCCGGAGAAATCGGTTAAGTCACCGCATAATTCTTTACTGGCTGAACTTAATGCGATTAATTCACCCAGTGGCGCGAGACTGCGCTGTAATTCCCATCCGACCTGACCGTTTTTGCCGAATAATAGAATATTCATGACTGCAATCCGGCATAGTGCGTTTCGATCCATTCCTGGTAAGCGCCGGTTTGCACATCAGCTACCCATTGCCGGTTGTTCAAGTACCACTGGATCGTTTTTCGTATACCGGTAGCGAATGTTTCGACCGGTCTCCAGTCGAGTTCGCGTTCGATTTTCGTCGCATCGATGGCATAGCGTCTGTCGTGTCCTGGCCGATCCTGAACGTACGTGATGAGGTTATGAAAATTTGTGCTGGGATAGGATTCTTCTAACAGACCGCAGATGGTTTGAACAATTTCAATATTAGGCTTTTCGTTCCAGCCGCCTATATTATAAGTTTCTCCCGGAGTGCCACGCTCCAATACACGGCGGATCGCGCTGCAGTGATCGGTAACATAAAGCCAGTCGCGCACTTGCTGTCCATCTCCATATACCGGTAAGGATTTTCCTTCTAACGCATTCACAATCATTAAAGGAATCAATTTTTCCGGAAATTGAAACGGGCCATAATTGTTAGAACAATTGGTGGTCAGTATGGGTAATCCATAGGTATGGTGATAGGCGCGCACTAAGTGATCGCTGGCTGCTTTGCTGGCTGAATAGGGGCTATTGGGTTCATAACGATGTGCTTCGGTAAATGCGGGATCATTTTTTCTCAATGAACCGTAAACCTCATCGGTTGAAACATGAAGAAAGCGGAAGCTTTGTTTTGCGGCGGATTCCAGCTCGCGCCAATAGGCATGTGTTGTTTCCAATAAGCGAAACGTACCCAGAATATTGGTTTGAATGAAATCTTCCGGTCCGAGAATGGAGCGATCAACATGGCTTTCAGCAGCAAGGTTGATGATTGCGCGCGGCTGATACTGAGTCAGCAATTGTGAAATCAATCGGGTATCGCCGATATCGCCTTTTACAAATATATGCCGGGAATCTTGAGACAATGGCGCTAGGTTTTGTAAATTTCCGGCATAAGTCAATTTATCAAGATTGATGACCTGTTCATCCGATTGTGCCAACCAATCGAGAACAAAATTACTGCCAATAAATCCTGCACCTCCTGTGACTAAAATCATGCAATTTTCCAGTTGAGTCAATCGGTAATCTGAATCCAGGTCTTGTTCATGCTGAATCCCACAGCGGTAAAACTCCCGTTTCTCCCGATTTTACTTGAAATTCACAATCGATGCCGATTCCCGGAACCCATACCAGTTGTTCGCCGCAGAATAGTAACGGTAGGGTATTGCGTTGCCAGGGCGGGATGGATGCTTCTTGCAGTAAGTTTTTTAAGCTCCTGCGCGGACGATTGCAAGCCGGCATGAATCTTTCGCCGCCCTGCCGGGAGCGGACGGTTACCTGTGCGCTTGATAATTTTTGTTGGTTGATACCTTGATCCTTTACATGCGTAAAGCGGATGCTGCCGCTCAGATGCCGTAGCGCTAAACACGGTTCTCCCTGCCATGCGCATTGTTCCGGGTTTTGCGGTGAGGATTGCTTAGGCAGGATATGAACGACGCCTTTGAAACAACGAATTTCGCTATGACCAAAAACAATGTGGAGCCGGTTGTCCCTATTCGCGGACAAAAGCTGATTCACAATATCTTCCAGTTTTGCCGTGCTGGGAAGTAGCGCACCCTGTTGCGACAACATATAGCGTAGGAGATTTTTTGCACGCGCAAAACTGAGCTTGCGCATGTGTTCGACTTGCAGCAAGCCGGAGATAACGCAATTTTCACTATCCATTGCAGCCAATTCGTTCAGTAATAACGATGCTTCAGATAAGTGCCGGCTGGTGCGCAGCAGTGTTTTGGGATAGCTAGGGTAGCGTTTTTTCAGTAAGGGTAGAATTTCATGCCGCAGGAAATTCCGATTGAAGCCGGTGTCGTCATTGCTTTCGTCGTTGATCCAGGTTAATTGATTTTTATGAGCGTAGGCTTCGATTCTACTACGGGAAATTTCCAATAGCGGGCGGAGAATTTGCGGCGCGGTATCGGAATCTTGCTTTCTGATCAGAGGCATCGCGCTCAACCCGCGGATTCCGGCGCCGCGAAATAATTGCAATAACAGTGTTTCGGCCTGATCGTCCAGGTGTTGCGCAACAACCACGTAATCCGTATGCATACGGCTGAAGATGCGATAACGTTCTTCCCGGGCAGTGGCTTCAAGGCTTGTTCCGGTTTCTTTTTTTATTTGCAGAGAAGCGATATGGATAGAAACGCCATAAGCTGCGCAGAGATGGTTGCAAAATTTGCTCCAATCGCCTGCATTGCGGCTGATACCATGATTCACATGTACAGCGGAAAGCGTAAAGGGTATCTGTTGAGATAATTGAGCGAGTACATCCAGCAACACGACTGAGTCGATACCGCCGCTCAGTGCAATGGTGAGATGATCGCCCGGTTTGATATGCGCAAGTAATACTGCTTCAGCGTCACTTAGTAGACTATTCGATTTTGACTTCCTTGAATGAGCCATATGCCATAAGCCGATCCAGACGTTTTGCCAGTAGTGTTTCACTGGAATGATCCTGAAATTTGCGCAGTGATTCCTGCAACACGGTTTTTACCGATTGCATGGTGGCTGGGTAATCCCGATGGGCGCCCCCGATCGGTTCCGTAATGATGCTGTCGATCAAATTCATTGCCTTCAAGCGATCGGCCGTAATACCCATGATTTCTGCGGCTTCCGGTGCTTTGTCGGCACTTTTCCACAAAATGGAAGCGCAACCTTCCGGTGATATGACGGAATAGGTGGCATACTGCAGCATGTGTATTACATCACCAACGGCAACAGCCAAAGCGCCGCCGGAGCCGCCTTCACCGATAACAATGCAGATAATGGGAATTTTTAACTCTGCCAGAACATAAAGATTTCTGCCGATGGCTTCGGATTGTCCGCGCTCTTCCGCATCAATACCGGGATATGCGCCGGGTGTATCGATGAAAGTAATCAGCGGAATTGAGAATTTTTCCGCCAAGCGCATTAAGCGCAATGCCTTGCGATAGCCTTCCGGTTTCGGCATACCAAAGTTGCGGTAGATTTTCTCCCGAGTGTCACGCCCTTTCTGATGGCCGATCACCATCACGGTCTGGCCGTTAAATCGCGCCAAACCGCCGACAATCGCATGGTCATCCGAGAAATTCCGGTCGCCATGCAGTTCTTCAAAGTCGGTAAATAGATGTTCTATGTAATCCAATGTATAGGGGCGTTGCGGATGGCGGGCCACTTGCGAGATTTGCCAAGGTGTCAGTTTTGCGTATACATTTTTTGTTAGGGATTGGCTTTTTGCTTGTAAGCGTGCAATTTCAGCAGAGATATCCAAGGCCGAATCATCTTGCGCAAAGCGTAGTTCTTCAATTTTTGATTCAAATTCTGCGATATTTTGCTCAAATTCCAGAAAAGTGATTTTCATGTGGGCTAAGATATAATCCTAAAAACGAAATGATACAGGATTTGCGGCTAAATCTGCACCGCCGGATGCAGCAAAATCTTAGTTAGCGCGACCTGAACATTGTACGTTTTAATTCAAACTTGTCTGTTCAATGGACATTCTTTTTCGATGTGATAAGGCCGACGGGCTACTGGGATGATATAAGGGTTTTTATGAACCGGCGCATTTTTCTGCAACGGATGAGCGTATTGGCGGCATTACCTACCGTTTCGCTGATGTGGCCGTTGCGGCTCGCAGCTACAGGCATCAGTCCAGCGATTGTGCCGCACAATAGGCCGCACGAAGCATGGCGCGGATTAGTCGCGCCGGAAGCTTACCGGATTTTGTTTGAAGAAGAGACCGAAGAGCCCGGCAGTAGTGAATTGAATAGCGAAGAGCGTGACGGGACATTCATTTGTGCCGCTTGTTACTTACCGCTGTTTGAGAGCCGGAATAAATATGAAAGCGCAAGCGGCTGGCCAAGTTTTACGCAACCGATAGCCGGGCATGTCGGCACCAAACCGGATTATCAGTTGATTTTTCTCCGCACCGAGTATCACTGTGCGCGTTGCGGAGGGCATCAAGGACATGTTTTTAAAGATGGCCCGCCGCCCAGAGGGGAGCGCTGGTGCAATAACGGATTGGCGCTGAAATTTCTACTGCACACAGAATCATTGCCGGCATTGAGAAACTGAGAAAGGGTAAGGGAATTGAACATCAGTAAGATAAAAACTATTTCCTTGGGCGATGTGACCCCGAAGAATTTTTTGCTCGATTACTGGCAGAAGCGGCCTCTGCTGGTGAGGAATGCTTTACCGGGTTTTAATGGCTTATTGACACGTGAAGAATTGATGGCATTGGCGTGTGATGAAGACGCGCAATCCCGTCTTGTGATACAGAGAAACGGCAAATGGCATCTTACGCATGGTCCGTTAAGTGAGCATGATTTGGCAAAGCTGCCAAAAAAACAATGGACATTGCTCGTGCAAGATGTGAATCATTTTCTTGCTCCGGCGCGCGATTTGTTATCAAAATTCCGCTTCATACCGCACGCCAGGTTGGATGATTTGATGGTGAGTTATGCTCCTAAGGGCGGCGGGATCGGGCCGCATTTCGATTCCTATGACGTGTTCTTATTGCAAGGGATGGGTTCCAGACGGTGGCAGATATCCGCGCAACTGGATGATGAATTTATCGCCGATGCGCCGCTGAGGATTTTGAAGAATTTTCAACCTGAGCAGGAATGGGTGCTAAACCCCGGCGATATGCTTTACTTGCCACCCAAATACGCGCATAACGGTATTGCCGTGGATGACTGTATGACATATTCCATTGGTTTCCGTGCTCCCAGCCAGCAAGAATTGATAACGCAATTTCTTGTTCATTTGCAGGATACTATTTTAACGGATGGGTGGTACTCCGATCCCGATTTGCAATGGCAATCGCACCCTTCAAGAATCAGTGCTGCAATGCGATCCCAGGTTGGTGCAATCTTGAAGAAGATTAACTGGGGGCGCGATGACATCGAAGATTTTCTGGGTATTTATCTCTCGGAACCTAAATCACATGTTTTCTTTGCGCAACCCGCTAAACCATCGTCATCGCGTGTTTTTCTCAAGCGTATTAAAGAAAATGGAGTGCAGTTGGATTTAAAAAGCAGAATGCTAAGTGGCCGTGATAAATTCTTTATTAATGGTGAGACTGTTGAAGTTGGCGCTGATGCATACAAGACATTGATTAGGTTAGCTGACAATTATGAATTGCCGCCCGCTTGCGAATTGGATAAAGAAACTGAGGAAATTCTTTATCAGTGGTATGTCAATGGTTATATTCGAGATAAAAACTAAGCACTGTCAAAGTAAAGTTTTTGTTCAATCAAATCGCTGGTAATCTTCTCTTCAATCACTTGTTACTGCATTGTATTAATTGAACAATGCGGCGATTCTGGAGCGGAATTTCTTGAATCAAATTTGTATAATCGGATGAGTTCGATTATCCTATTGCACGTAAATATAAATGAAGAAAACGGGAGATTGAATGTTTAGATTTTCACTGGTAGTAATCGCTTTTGCTATATTGACATTAAGTGCTTGTGAAGGAAAGAAAAGTCTTGATGGTTATCCAATGGATAAACCACCTCCATCCGCTTATGGGCCTAGAGATTCCGAACCTCAAGAATCAAAATAAATAGCAGAGTTATTGCGAAAATATTACGCAGTAATCGTCAAAAAGCTGTTTAGAAACGCGCTTCTTGAGTCACACATTCTCGCAAGGGAATTTGTGACTTACTGATTGATTATGAAAAGATAAATTTGCTGGATATTGTTGGCGGTTTGTTTTTTTGTACATCAATCAAAATCTCTGGTTTCCATTTCTCACTGCTATACTCAAGTAACAGGAAATGGATTTTCAGAAAACAGGGATCATTCAGATGTTTTTATTGTCTGGATGATTAAAACCTGAATGGCAGATATGAATGGATTACTTTCGGCTAAGTAAAAAGCTTGAAAGATGAGTTAAATTTGTTATATACTGCGTTGTTTATTTTAAGAACTTTTTATAAGGAAAATCATATGAAATATGCTCTTCTGGCTGCATTTTTACTGTCTTTAACTTTATCAGCATGTGGTGGAAAACCTAGCCAAGCACTGCCTGAAACTGAAAAAGCAAACTACGAAAAAGTCATGAGTGGTGGGGAACCAGATAGTAAAAAATAATCCCCCCTGTTTGGGAGGATTAAATAAAAAACCGCCTTCGGGCGGTTTTTTATTTGTAAATTTGTTTCTATTTTTTGTACTTTTCTTTTTTTAATTTAATAAGAGTAACTACAAAACTAATTCTTCAAGAATCTGATCTGGGCTTAATTGTTCTTACTATTTAAGCTGCTCATGTAATAGCTTTAGAATGCGGCTTGCAGTGGCAGAGCCTACAGTTGTTCCATCATCATTCAGCAAAGTGACATTACTGGTATTTGTGCCGGTGTTGTGTACCTGTATACGGTATTTTTCGGCTTTCGCGCTATCTTTATCTCCGCTGCGCCAAAACATGATATTGGACAGAATACCTTCGTCATCGCCTTTTTTCTTACTGTCTTTATCAGGGCTGACGTAACGTACAAAATAGATACCTTGCTCTCGATTGCGATCCTCAACGGTGAAGCCAATTCGATCCAGTGCTAAGCCGACTCGCCGCCATGACCGGTCAAATGCTTCGTTAACGACCAGCGAAGTACCCTCTGAATTGATGAATGCGCGTTCCGTGGTCGAGCTTCTGCCGGTGGTTAACTCCAGTTTTGCCTTTTGTTCCTCGACACCAAAGCGCATCATCAAACGGGATAGCATTTCGGCTTCCAAATCAGGATCGGCCGGGCGCGGTTGCCAGACCGTGCGGTTGAGGCTACCGCCTTCCAGCACTTCAGTCATGCCGCGATGACTGATATACACCTCAGTGGTCGTGTCGTTGCGTTCTAGCCGGGTACGGAATTTGTCGCGTTCAGCGGTTGAATAAATGCTATCCAGAAAGGTGGAGAGAAAAGTACGAATAATATCTTGCGGAATCTTGGCGCGATTCTCAGCCCAATCAGTTTCCATAATACCGGCTTCAGGGACTTCCATTTTGATCAGGAAACCCAGTTCTTGCCAGAATTCCTTAACCACCGGCCAAACGGCTTCGGGAGGTTGAGGAATCACCAGCCAGCGCTGCGTTCCGGCGCGTTCAATATGCACATTCTGAATGGATAGCGGTATTAAGGAAGAATTGGCGGTTTTTTGCTGTCCCCCCCCCCGTTCGTTGTTGTAGCTGGAGAAAGTCGTGCTGCCGGATGAACTTACCTCGGGAATTGCATAACGTTCATCAATAGCCGGTTGAATCAGATCGGGTGGAATTTCTAAAGGCGGCAGTTTTCCTGCTGACTTGTAATCGATGGTTTTAGTTTCCGGGAACAGGTCGATCATTTTACAACCTGTACTTGCCAATGAGAGCGTCAATACCAGAGACGGTATAGTGACTTTCCGCCATTTCATTTTTGACATCTTACCTCTTCAAATCGTGGATATTGGCTGACTGCATTGCTTCGCGAATAAGTTGATGGTACTGGCTGGATAAAGGTGTGAGCGGTAGGCGGATTCCGGGACCGATGAGTCCCATTTGCTCGACAGCCCATTTTACCGGGATAGGGTTGGCTTCAACGAACAGATCGATGTGCAAGCGCAAAAGCTTATTATTGAGCGTGCGCGCGGTATTGAGGTCGCCTGCAAATGCCGCGGCGCACATGTCGTGCATCATCCGGGGCGCCACATTGGCCGTGACTGAAATTACACCATGCCCGCCCAGCAGCAAAAATGCCAGCCCACTGACATCATCTCCGCTATAAATGAAGAAATCGGACGGCGCGCGTTGCAACAGATCGGAGCCGCGCCCGATATCGCCGGTGGCATCTTTAATGCCGACGATGTTGGGAATCTGCGCTAAACGTAACGCCGTATCGTTACGGATATCGGCCACTGTCCGGCCCGGAACGTTATATAAAATGTGCGGGATATCAACCGCCTCAGCGATTGCTCTGAAATGTTGATACAACCCTTCCTGGGTCGGCTTATTGTAATAAGGTGCAACCGAGAGGCAGGCATCAACGCCGGCATTCTTGGCGTAAATCGATAAATCGATCGCTTCTCTTGTTGAATTGGCGCCGGTGCCGGCAATCACCGGTATGCGTCCGGCCACATGATCGACCGCAGTGCGCATCAACAGATGATGTTCCTCAAAATCTACTGTCGGGGATTCGCCTGTGGTACCAACGATGACGACACCGTCGGTACCCTGGTCGATGTGGAAGTCGAGCAGCGCGCGGAAGCGATCCAGATCCAATCCGCCTTCTTCATCCATCGGGGTGACGATAGCAACCAAGCTACCTTTAAACATGACAATCTATCCGGTAAAAAGAATACATTTTACCCGAATCTCATAGCGTGTAAGTATATTCACCACGTCTCCCGGTTTATTTTTTCTGACTGCTCGTTTCCAATCGCATTTTGGAATTCATTGATAGCACACGGCTATCCGCTCACACGAGTGAAATGGATCGTGTCATCGCTGAAATCAACCTTAATAGTATCTTTTGCAACAAACTTTCCTTCCAATATCTCCTTGGCCAATGGATTTTCAATTTGCGTCTGGATCGCGCGTTTTAGCGGGCGCGCGCCAAACACCGGATCAAAGCCAACTTCCGAGATAGCCGACAGTGCGGTATCGCTGACCTCAAGCTTCATTTCCAGTTTGGCCAATCTGGCTTCAAGGTATTGCAATTGAATCTTGGCAATCGACTGAATATGTCTCTGATCAAGCGCATGGAATACGACCACTTCATCAATACGATTAATGAATTCCGGTCTAAAGTAGGTTTTTACCTCACCCATAACAGCCTGCTTGATAACTTGATAATCGTTACCCGACATTTCCTGAATCATTTGCGATCCCAGGTTGGATGTCATGACGATGACGGTATTTTTAAAATCAACCGTGCGTCCTTGACCATCGGTCATCCGTCCGTCATCCAGAACTTGTAATAACACATTGAATACATCGGGATGCGCTTTTTCCACTTCATCCAGCAGAATGACCGCGTATGGTTTTCTGCGCACCAATTCGGTTAAGTAGCCGCCTTCCTCGTAGCCGACATAGCCTGGCGGTGCGCCGATCAGGCGTGCAACCGAGTGTTTTTCCATGAATTCGGACATATCAATACGGATCAAATGATCTTCCGAATCGAACAAAAATCCGGCCAAGGCTTTGCACAGCTCGGTTTTGCCCACGCCGGTCGGACCCAGGAACAGGAACGATCCATACGGCCGGTTGGGATCGGCCAGTCCGGCACGGGAACGGCGGATCGCATCCGATACCAAGCGAACGGCTTCATCCTGCCCGACCACGCGGTCATGCAGCTTTTGTTCCATCAGCAGCAGTTTTTCGCGCTCACCTTGCATCATTTTCGATACCGGAATGCCGGTCGCGCGCGATACCACTTCGGCGATTTCTTCCGCGCCGACCTGGGTGCGCAATAATTTAGGCGCGTTTGCAGCACTTTTCTCAGTGTTTTCGCCTTGTTGCTTCAATTGCGACTGTAATTGCGCTTCCAATTGCGGCAGCCGCCCGTACTGCAATTCCGAAACTTTTTGCCAATCACCTTTGCGGGTGGCCGCCTCGATTTCCAGCTTGATTTTCTCCATTTCCTCTTTGACTTGCTGCGAACCTTGCACCTGGAATTTTTCCGTTTTCCAGATTTCCGCTAGATCGGCGTATTCGCGTTCTTTCTGTTTTATTTCATCTTCCAGCAATTGGAGCCGTTTTTGCGAAGCCTCGTCTTTCTCTTTTTTGATCGCTTCACGTTCAATTTTAAGTTGTATCAAACGCCGGTCCAGTTTATCCAGCGCTTCCGGCTTGGAATCAATTTCCATGCGAATGCGTGCCGCAGCTTCGTCGATCAGATCGATCGCCTTGTCCGGCAGGAAACGGTCGGTGATATAGCGGTTGGATAGCTCTGCTGCCGCGACGATGGCGGGGTCGGTAATATCCACGCCATGATGTACTTCATATCTTTCCTGTAAGCCGCGCAGGATTGCGATGGTGGCTTCCACACTCGGTTCTTCCACCAGTACTTTCTGAAAGCGCCGTTCCAGCGCAGCGTCTTTTTCAATATATTTGCGGTATTCGTCCAGAGTTGTCGCGCCGACACAATGCAATTCTCCGCGCGCCAATGCGGGTTTCAGCATATTGCCCGCATCCATCGCGCCTTCCGCTTTACCGGCACCCACCATGGTATGCAGCTCGTCGATGAAGACAATGGTTTTTCCTTCGTCCTGCGCCAGTTCTTTCAGTACCGATTTGAGACGTTCCTCAAATTCGCCGCGATATTTAGCGCCAGCCAGCAGGGCCGCCATATCCAGTGAGAGAACGCGTTTGTCTTTCAGACTTTCCGGTACTTCCCCGTTGACGATGCGCTGCGCCAAGCCTTCAACGATGGCGGTTTTGCCCACACCCGGCTCACCGATCAGCACCGGGTTGTTTTTGGTGCGCCGTTGTAACACTTGTATTGCACGGCGGATTTCATCGTCGCGCCCGATCACCGGATCCAGTTTGCCTTGGCGCGCCCGCTCGGTGAGATCCAGTGTGTATTTTTTCAAGGCTTCCCGGCTGCTTTCCGCTTCCGCGCTGTTGACCTGTTCGCCGCCACGGATGGCATTAATGGCGCGTTCCAGTGCTGCGGTATTGGCGCCGTGTTGCTTGAGCAGTGTGCCGATCTCGCCTTTGTCCTGCAAACAGGCCAGCAGGAACATTTCTGAAGCGATGAATTGATCATTGCGTTTCTGCGCTTCCTTGTCTGCCAGATTGAGCAGATTATTCAGGGTGCGTGAGATATTCACTTCTCCACCAGCGTTTTCCACTTTCGGCAGACGCTGTACGTTCTGTTTGACGCTCTCCAGCAGCGGCGTGGTATTGACACCGGAGCGTTGCAGTAAAGAAACGGTACTGCCATCGTCTTGTTGCAGTAACGCCAACAGAAGATGCTGTGGTTCGATGGCCGGATTATCCTGACCGACGGCGATACTCTGCGCATCCGCGAAGGCTTGTTGAAACTTAGTGGTTAGTTTGTCAAAACGCATTAAATTCTCCCATCGTAGGTTGTTGTAGCCTACGTGGGGGAAATGTGTGAAATTTCAAGAGTGGATTAACCGGCCGAACGGATAGCGTGAATCTTTCTATGGTGTGGTGCGGGTTTAATGAGCATGTGCTCGATTTCAGCGGCGGTGACCGGCTTGCTGAAATAATAGCCTTGATAGTGATTGCAGTGCTGAGTGCGCAAAAGATTGAGTTGTTCCTCTGTTTCTATGCCTTCCGCGATGACATCCATTTCCAGGCTGTGCGCCATCGCAATGATCGTTGCGACAATGGTGTGATCGCTTTTGTCGGTGACGATGTCGCGCACAAAGGTGCGGTCGATTTTGAGCGTATGAATCGGAAAACGCTTCAGATAGCTGAGACTTGAATAACCTGTGCCGAAGTCATCAATTGAGATACGGATGCCCATGGCGTTGAGACAACTGAGTGTTTCCACGACTTTCTCAATATTATCGATCAGCATGCTTTCGGTGATCTCCAGCGTGATGTACTGGGCTGCTACACCGGTTTCATCCAAGATACGTGTAATATTATTGATTAATTCCTTATCACGGAATTGCCGCGCGGATAGGTTAATAGCTACTTTGGGCACGCGGTAGCCTTGCGCTTGCCACGTTTTGATTTGCTCGCAGACTGTTTTTAACACCCATTCACCGATGGGAATGATTAAACCGGTTTCTTCTGCCAAATTAATGAATTTATCCGGTGCGATCAGCTTGTGTTGCGGATGCCGCCAGCGCAGCAGGGCTTCCACGCTATGCAGCCGATGATCCGGCATATCCATGATCGGCTGGTAATGTAAAACTAACTCATTGCGCTCCAGCGCATAGCGTAAATCGAGACTGAGTGTGTGCCGTTCATGCGCTGATTTATTAAGATCATCGGTGAAGAATTGATAGTTGTTCCGGCCGTTTTCCTTAGCGTGATACATCGCTACATCGCTGTTCTTCAGTAAGGTTTCCGCATTTGCGCCATCATCCGGGAAAACGGCGATGCCGATGCTGCCGCAGATATGTAATTCATTTTTGTGAATATAATAGGGGCGCATCAATGCATCGAGAATTTTCTGCGCCACTTTGGCGGCATCCAGCGATTCCGCAATCGCATTCAGTACCACAATAAATTCATCGCCACCCTGCCGGGCTACGGTATCTTCGCTGCGCACACAAGTCAGCAATCTTTCCGCGACGGCTTGCAGCAGCAGGTCACCGATATCGTGACCGAGTGAGTCATTGATCGTTTTGAAATGATCCAGATCGATAAATAACACCGCCATCTGCTTTTGGCTGCGTGTATCGTGCACCAGCGCTTGTTCGATACGGTCTTGCAGCAAATGCCGGTTGGGCAGGCCGGTCAAGGCATCGTGCGTGGCCATTTCGATGATGCGTTTTTCCGCTTCTTTACGCTCGTACCAGCGGCTCAGGTCATGCGCCACAGTATCGATGAGATTTTGCTCGTACGGCAGGGAGAACGGGAAGTCTTGTGTATAGGATACTCTTAACCGCCCGCACACCTCCCCATTGGCGATAATCGCCGCGCTGATTGCATTGGGAAGATCGGCTTGATAGCCAGCGGTGGCGAACTGTTTACCGCCCAAGGCGATAAAAGCGACGGCTGCTTCAGAGAATTGCAATGCCAGTGTCAGCGATTTGAGTATATTCTGGCAAGTTTTTTCTGTGTCTTGATCTTGTTCCAGATAGTTGCGTACCGCATGTAAACAATTGCTTTCCTTCAGGCGCTCGCTGAGGTCGAGGTCTTTTTGCTTACGTGCGGTAATATCCACTTTCACGGAGAGGTAACGATCAATTTCTCCACTTATCCCGACAAGCGGTACGATGGTGGAGTCGACCCAATAAAGCTTACCCGATTTACTGCGGTTGCAGATTTCCTGGTGCCAGGTTTGACCTTTGGTGATCGCAGCCCACATCCCGGTAAAAAATGACGGCGGATGTGTGCTTGAGCTTAATATGCGGTGATCCTGCCCAATCAGTTCCTCTGGCGAATAACCGCTGATTTCACAAAATTTTTCATTGACCTGGATAATCTTGCCCTTAAGATCGGTGATCGAAATTAAAGCGAGCTTACCGATTGCGTTTAAATAAGCGGTTAATTCGGATGATATTTTTTCAGCGTTGTTTTTGGCTTGAATGAGTTTATGGTGTGCCTCAACCGAATCATTTTGGGAGTTTATTGTTTTATGGATGAGCGGTTTGATCAGCCAATACACAACAACCATACCGACGGCCACCAGCAAGCCTAGGTACAATGAAATGGTATTGATCTGGCTGGAAAGATTGCTATACAGTTCTTTTTCATCGATTTTGAGTACCGCGCCCAATCCATAAGCAACCGGTGAATAGGCTGCAACCACATCGATTTGCCGGTAATCCTTGGTGAATTTAACGCCCTGTTGTCCTTCCAGAGCAAAATGCAGCGGTAATGGGCTATTGGATATGATGCGCTGCATGCGCTGAAATTGGTTTTCACCGATTGCGCGTATGAAGCAATCCATCTCGAGATGACTTTCCTTGACCGGTGCGCATAACAGAAAATCACCGGTTTCTCCGATCAAGACGGTTTCCTTGAATATCCTGGTCAGATCGGGAGCAAGCTCTTCGGTGATGATGCTGCCGATGAATTGATTGTTCTCATTGAGGATACGCAAGGAATTGCGGATGACAAACTGTTCCTGCCACAATAATACCGTGCGGGTACCGGCGCCGGTATTCAGTTCAATGCTTGAATTCGAATGGCTGGAATGGACTCCTGCATCGAGTATGAGATGGTCTTCGGAGTCATAGATGCTGATGCCGGAGAAATGAGTCGTCAGTATTTTTTCCGCGACTCGCTGCAATTCGGCGATACCTTCTTGCCTGGATTCATCCGTGTGCGTTTTTTCCAGGCTTTGAGTCAGCAGGGTGCTGGTGGCTACGATTTTGGTATTGGATATGGAATGCGAGATCTGATTTTCGATCAATTTCACGGTGTTTTCCAGCGCCATTCTGAGCCCGGAAGTCGTCATCGCTTCCGTTTGCGGCTGCATGACACTATACACAGAGAATCCCGCTGACAAGATGAGTGCACTCAGTGTCAGTCCGCTGATAACACGGATCTTTTTGTCATCCTGATTGATAAAAAAGCGAAACATTATGTGTCGTATGACTACCTGCTGGTCTGTAAGAATGGTATAAGGCGTAAGGCATGTATTATCGGTAGCTAGGTAGTCGGCTTAAGCTTAATTTAGAGGGCTTTTTTTCCCCTAATTCTCAGTATGATAGGCGAAGCTTACAGGGGAGGATTTTTACATCGAACGGGAAGCCGAGGTGCCATTGTGAATCTGTCAATCTATGTTTTTTTCTTCAGCGGTTCCGGGTAAGGGTACAGAATATTCAGTGCTACGCTTTTGCCGGCGGTTTCGACAATGCGCACGTGCTCGCGCTTAAATTGCCGTGCGTGGCGCAAACCGCATGAATGGGCGATCATGTTGATTTCTTTGTTGACGTTCCGGGCGTAGTTCGCAACCCGCAGATATTTTTCTTCCACCACCAGACCGTTTTGCAACCGTTCGTCGTGCGTGGTGATGCCAGTGGGGCAGGTATTTAAATGACAGCGCATTGCCTGAATACAACCGAGTGAAAACATAAAGCCACGCGCGGTGTTGACAAAGTCGGCACCGGCGCAGAGCGCCCAGGCCCCTTCTGCGGATGTCACCAGTTTTCCCGCTGCCACCACATAAATGCGTTTTTTCAGATCGGATTGCAACAAAGCATCGACGACGCGAGGCAGGGCTTCCGCAATCGGCAGGCTGACGTGATCCATCAGTGTCTGCGGCGCCGCGCCGCTGCCGCCTTCGCCGCCGTCGATAGTCAAAAAGTCCGGCGCATAGTCGAGTCCGCGCCGGTTGATGCTGTCGCATAGCTCATTGATGAAATTCCAGCCGCCAATCGCCGTCTTGATCCCGACCGGGCGTCCGGTCAGTTCACGGATGTAATGGATTTTATCGAGCAGCTCGTCGATGTTGTTGATGTCCTTGTGGCGGTTCGGGCTGATCGAATCCTGATTGACCGGAATGCCGCGGATCGCGGCGATTTCTCCATGTACTTTACCGGCTGGCAGCAGTCCGCCCTTGCCGGGTTTTGCGCCTTGCGATAGTTTGATCTCGAAGGCTTTGACGACCTTGCTGAGCTCTTTCGCGCGCTGCGGCGAGAAATTGCCGTGCTCGTCGCGGATGCCGTATTTCGCGGTGCCGATTTGCATAATCACATCGCAGCCGCCTTCCAGGTGATACGGCGCCAAACCGCCTTCGCCGGTGTTCAACCAGCAACCCGCCTGCGCGGCACCGAGCGACAACGCCCGTATCGCGGGCTTGGAAATGGCGCCATAACTCATGCCGCTGATATTAATGATCGATTTCGCCTCGAACGGCTGTTCGCAGTAACCTTCACCGATGCGAAGCGATGGTGTCGGCAGTTGATCTTCTTCCTGAATCGGGAAAGCGGCGTTGACAAAAATGATCGAACCCGGCTGGCGTAAATCGTTGGTCGAACCGAAACCGACCAGACTGCCCTTATTTTTGGCGCTTTTATAAATCCAGCCACGCGTAGCACGATTGAACGGCATTTCGTCACGATCATTGGCAAAGAAATATTGCCGGAAGTATTTGCCCTGGATCTCGAAAAAATAGCGTAACCGGCCAATGACCGGATAATTGCGCAAGATCGAATGCTTCTTTTGTGTAACATCCTGGATGAACCAGACGGCGATCATACCGACGGTCATAACACCCAGCATCGTGGCAATGCTATAAATGATCAAATCAATCGCGCTAGACATACAATCTCCTGGTTATGCTGGGCAACCTATATACTATCTGTTCGATGGGTGTAAGGGAAACTGTACGGGATAGTATGGAAAGCCGCCGGAAATACGGCGATGCCAACCCCGTACCCTATAATGCACCCTCCGTTGAAAATAAGGGTACAAAAGAATTGAAAGACTTACTCAATGAAATTCACGCTAACGTGCAACGCGCGTTGCAAGAGGATATCGGCAGCGGTGATTTGACGGCGTCGCTGATTCCTAGCGGCAAGACTCTGGCTGCGAAGGTGATCAGCCGCGAGAATGCCGTGCTATGCGGCATACAGTGGTTTGAGGCGTGCTTTGTATCGCTGGCGGTGGATACAGAGATCGAATGGTTCGCCAAGGATGGCGATTTTGTTCCGGCCGGGCAGACATTATGTGAGATCAAGGGAAATGCCCGCGCGCTGCTAACAGCAGAGCGTTCGGCGTTGAACTTCCTGCAACTGCTGTCCGCCGTGGCGACGCAAACTCGGCGGTTTGCCGATGCTGTCGCCGGAACCGGAGCGGTGATCGTCGATACGCGCAAAACGCTGCCGGGGCTGCGGCTGGCGCAGAAATACGCGGTGACCTGCGGCGGCGGGGTGAATCATCGCATTGGCTTGTACGACGGGATTCTGATCAAGGAGAATCACATCATCGCCGCCGGAGGGATTCAACCGGCTTTAAGCAGGGCGCGCGAAATCGCGCCGCCGGGTGTATTTATCCAAATCGAAGTGGAATCGTTGCAGGAATTGCAGGAGGCACTGGCAGCGGGCGCCCGCATGGTATTGCTGGATAATTTCACGCTGGATCAGCTAGCGGATGCGGTGACGTTGACTCGCAAGCAAGCGGGAGAAGCTGTCATATTGGAGGCATCCGGCAACATTAACTTGGATAACGTGCGGCAGGTGGCGGAAACGGGCGTGGATCGAATTTCGATTGGCGGCTTGACCAAGAATATCCAGGCGATTGATTTGTCGATGCGTTTTGCCGATCCGGAATAAAGTCGCTCGAATCGGGCAGGATTGTTATTCGGTTGATGGTTTTTCTAGTTGATCCAATGCCAGGAAGTGTGCCTTCGTGTTTTCTGCATCCGAGGCCGGTTGGAACCAAGCGAGATTCTGATGCAACTTGACGACTTGCCCGACGATGATCAGGGTTGGCGGGGTCAAATGAGCGGTTTGCGCTAGATCGGGCAGTGTTTGCAGGGTACCGGTGACGATTCTTTGTTTTTGCGTGGTGCCTTGTTGGATGATGGCGGCAGGCGTGCTGTCCGGTAGGCCGTGTGCGATCAATTGCTGGCATAGTACGGACAATCCCAGCAACCCCATATAAATCACGATAGTTTGATGGGGGCGTGCGAGATGCGGCCAGTCGAGATCGATACTGTTATTTTTCAGGTGGCCGGTGACAAAAATGCACGATTGCGCGTAATCCCGGTGTGTAAGCGGGATACCGGCATAAGCCGCAACGCCTGAGGCGGCGGTAATGCCGGGTACTACTTGAAAGGGGATATGGTGCGCGGCCAAGGTTTCGATTTCTTCGCCACCGCGGCCAAAAATAAACGGGTCGCCACCTTTCAGCCGCAGCACGCGTTTGCCTTCCTGCGCCAACCGCACCAGCAGTTGGTTGATCGATTCCTGTTGCAGCGTGTGGCGGTTGCGCTCTTTGCCAGCGTAAATGCGTTCGGCGTCGCGGCGCACCATGTCCAGAATCGCGGGTGAAACCAGGCGGTCGTAAACCACGACATCGGCTTGCTGCATCAGGCGCATGGCGCGGAACGTCAGTAAGTCGGGATTTCCCGGCCCGGCACCGACCAGATAAACCTCGCCTTGCGGCGGCTCGTCTTTTTCCTGTTGCAAGGACCGCAACAAATAATTCTGTGCAGCTTCGTCTTGTCCCGCCAGCACCATTTCGCTGAACCGGCTTTGCAGTGTTTTTTCCCAGAAAATCCGCCGCTTCTCTGGGTGTGTGAAATGTTGTTTGACGTGTTCGCGGAATCTACCCGCCATTGCGGCAAGGCGCCCATACGCGGCAGGTATCATGGTTTCCAATTGCGCGCGTAACAGTCTCGCAAGTACAGGCGATTGCCCGCCGCTGGAGATGGCGATCAGCAGTGGTGAACGGTCGACGATGGAAGGCATGATGAAAGTGCATAATTCCGGATCATCCACGACATTGACCGGAATTTGCCGCTGCTGCGCGGCTGCGGAAACTTGCCGGTTGGTGTCGCGATCGTTGGTGGCCGCAATGACTAAAACGATATCTTCCAGATGTCCGTGCTGAAAGAATTCAGCATGGTGTTTGATTTTGCCTTGCGCGTGTAACTCATTTAATGCGTTACTCAGCTCTGGCGATACCACCGAAACATGCGCTCCGGTCTGAAGCAAAAGCATAACCTTGCGCGTGGCGACTTCGCCGCCACCGACGACCAGGCAAGCTTTGTTTTTGATATTGAGGAAGACCGGCAGAAAATCCATGATGTTTCGAAGAGTTTTTTAATCCCAATAATAAAGGAAGCGCTGATTAATTCTAAGCCAAATACTGGCTTATGCGTTAATCAGCGCTTCCTAGAGTTGCTGCTATTTTCTACGCGATATCCGTGTAGAAGTTTTTACCGGACGAAGGCTATAAACTGGATTCTAGCTTAAGTATATCTTCCAGCTTGATGTTCGTTCCGGTTCCTTTGAACACAGTACCCACTTTTTTCTTGTTCAGATGCTCGATATTGAGGTTGTAGACTTCTTTTGAGAGCGGGAAATATTTGACTTCCGTCACCAGCGCCGCGGCATTCTGCATGTAGAAATTAACAAATTCCTGAACTTCGGGTTTTTCGGTGGATTTGGCGTTGACGTAGATGAATACCGGGCGCGATAACGGTTTATAGCTATTATTTTCTACCGTGGCAGCGGATGGCAGCACGCCACCGTTGCCGTTGTCGATCGCGACAGCGCTAATTTTTTTGCTATTCTCGATGTAATACGCGAAACCGAAGAATCCTAGCGCATAAATGTCGCTGGCGACGCCTTGTACCAGCACGTTGTCATCTTCCGATGCGGTGAAATCGCCACGGCTTGATTTGGCTTTGCCGACAACGGCTTCTGTGAAGTACTCGAAGGTACCGGAATCCGCGCCGGGGCCGTAGAGTTTGATTTTTTTGTCCGGCCATTCGGGATTGATCTGATTCCAGCTGGTGATTTTACCTTGCGCACCGGGTTCCCAGATTCTCTTCAATTCGTCGACGGTGATGGTTTTGCTCCAGGTATTTTTGGGATTTACAACGACAGTCAAAGCATCGAATGCGATGGGCATTTCGATATATTGCACGCCTGCTTCCTTACAGGCCTCCATTTCCAATTGCGTGATGGGACGCGAGGCATTAACGATATCGATCTCATTACGGCAGAATTTTTTGAACCCGCCACCTGTTCCTGAAATACCCACGGTCACACGAACCGCGCCGCGCTTGGCGATCTGGAAGTCTTCGGCGACCGCTTCGGTAATGGGGAAAACCGTGCTGGAACCATCGATCTTTACGATCGGACTGGCGATTGCTGTTGTAATAGCGGATGCGCTCAACAGTGTAGCCGCTAAGAATGTTCTGAAGTTAAACGAGGTCAACATGAATATGTTCTCCAGGTGAGTCAATAAAATGGTCATGAAAGATTGTGCAACCGGTGCGGTATCTTATTTCAGAATTGTTACAGGATTATGACAATCTTTTTTTGTCTTAAAGCCGGTGTGCGTGTGCTGGTTTTTTGCGCATTTATGCAAAAAAGCTGCTAGTAAAAATGACACCGCATTAAGAATTGCTGGCAGTCTGGATAGTTTCAGCGATACGCTCAGCCCAGTGATTGATTTTATGCTTCGATTCCCCTTCAACCATGACGCGAATCAATGGTTCTGTGCCCGATGCACGAATCAGCACACGCCCTTTGTCATTCAGATCGGTTTCGGCTTCTTCGCGTACGGCTTGGACTGCTTTGTTGGCGCTGAAATTAAACGGTTTGGGAATTTTCACGTTGATCAAGCGTTGCGGGTAAAGCGAGACGCCGCGCATGAACTCGGCCAGCGTTTTATTCGTATCGCGTAACGCATACAGGACTTGCAGAGCGGAAATAATGCCGTCGCCTGTCGTATGCTTATCCATACAGATGATATGTCCGGAATTTTCGCCGCCGAGCTGCCATCCTTTCTCTTGCAATGCCTCCAACACATAGCGGTCACCGACGTTGGCGCGAAGAAATGGAATATTCATTTTTTTGAATTGCGCTTCGATCGCCAGATTGGTCATCAAGGTACCGGCAACCCCGCCGGTCAGCATTTTATTCTGCTGACGGTGTTTGGCGATAATATAAATCAGTTGATCGCCATCATAAATCCGGCCATTTTTGTCGGCCATCATGAGCCGATCACCGTCGCCATCCAACGCAATGCCTAAGTCGGCGTGATGCTGTTTGACGGCTTTCTGTAACGTCGCGCAATGCGTCGCGCCACACTCCAAGTTGATATTCAGGCCATTGGGTTGCACGCCGATGGTGACGACGTCTGCACCCAACTCGTGCATGACGTGACCGGCGATATGATAAGCGGCACCATGTGCGCAATCGACAACGATACGTAGTCCGCGCAGGTCAAGGTGATAGGGGAAAGTGCTTTTACAAAATTCGATATAGCGTCCGGCGGCATCATCAATACGCTGTACTTTCCCTAATTGAGCGGAAGGTTTGGTTTCGATCGGCGCATGGATGCCGCTTTCGATTTTATGTTCTATTTCGTCAGGTAGTTTTCTACCTTCGGCAGAAAAGAATTTAACGCCGTTGTCCTCGAATAGATTATGCGAAGCTGAAATCACGATCCCGGCTTGCAGCCGCAAAGCGCGAATCAGGTACGCGATGGCTGGGGTCGGCATCGGTCCGGATAGAATGACATCCACACCGGCGGCGCATAATCCTGCTTCCAGAGCGGATTCCAGCATATAACCCGATACCCGGGTATCCTTGCCGATCAGAACGGTCGGGCGTTTGCCTTGCATTAGATGCCAGTCCGCAGCCGCGAGAACTTTCCCGGCGGAATAGCCTAGATGCAGAATAAAATCCGGCGTGATGGGTGCTTTGCCGACACGTCCGCGGATACCATCTGTTCCAAAATATTTTTTAGTCAATTTGAGCGGTGTTTAATTGCAATGAGATGCGGTTGAATGGGTTTACTGTGTGTCACAATTTTTCATTGCCGTGTAGATAGCGAGCGCTTCCTTAGTAGCTTTGACATCGTGCACACGCACAATTTTGGCACCTTTGACTACTGCAAGCAAGGCTGCCGCGATACTTTCATGGGTCCGATCGGTTGCGCTGTTTCCCGTGACGGCGCCGAGCATGGATTTGCGTGATAAGCCTGCTAACAATGGAACACCAAGTGTAGTCAATTGATCCAGCTGATTTAACAGAGTGAAGTTATGTTGCAGCGTTTTGCCAAAACCAAAACCCGGATCGATCACCAATCGGTCTTCCGCTATGCCTGCCGATTTCGCGGCTTGGATGCGTTGTTGCAGGAAATCTTTGACTTCATGGATGATATCTTTATATTGCGGGTTTTCTTGCATATTCCGCGGTGTGCCTTGCATATGCATTAAACAAATTTGCACCTGCTCATGCGGAGCTACTGCTTCCAGAGCTCCAGGGCTGCGCAGCGCATTGAC
This sequence comes from Proteobacteria bacterium ST_bin16, assembly GCA_002083595.1. Classification (GTDB taxonomy): domain Bacteria; phylum Pseudomonadota; class Gammaproteobacteria; order Burkholderiales; family Nitrosomonadaceae; genus Nitrosomonas. Next base: position 24,243 of record MSXT01000013.1, read on the forward strand.
GTCGTTAATCATGAAAGCACCTGCTGCTATGGCGTGTGTCATCACTTCGGGTTTGGAGGTATCAACCGATAGGGGAATTTGACTATCGGCGAGCGCTTCCAGTACCGGGATAACACGATCTAACTCTTCGTCGATGCTGACTTGCTGACTCCCCGGACGTGTTGATTCTCCACCAATGTCGAGGATATCGGCGCCTTCATCGATCAAATGCTTGGCGTGGATAATTGCTTGTTGTGCCGATAAGTACAGCCCGCCGTCCGAGAAAGAGTCGGGTGTCACGTTAATGATGCCCATGATCAACGGGCGATTGCTTGACAGGATTGGGTTTTGCACGAATGAGGACACAGTGGGATAAGAGGAGTTGTAGAAGTGAAAACGGGATACGATTTTATGGTCGTATCCCGTTTATCCCGATTACTGACGATTAATCAGCTTCTTTTGCAATCTCTTGCGGTGCAGCGGGTTCTTTAGGTTCATCCGTTTTTGCCGCAGTAGATGGTCCTTCGCTTGCTACTGTGGGAGACATTGATTGAGGCGGTTTGGGTGGACGCGGTGGGCGGCCCTCCATGATATCGTTGATTTGATCGCTATCAATCGTTTCCCATTCCAGCAATGCCTTGGTCATGGCTTCAATCTTGTCTTTATTTTCTTCAATCAGTTTACGAGCAATTGCATATTGTTCATCCACAATACGGCGAACTTCTGCATCAACAGTCTGCATCGTTTTTTCACTCATATTTTTATGCGTGGTTACTGAACGGCCGAGGAAAACTTCGCCTTCATTCTCACCATAAACCATCGGTCCAAGCTTGTCGGACATCCCCCATTGGGTAACCATTTGCCGCGCTAATTCGGTAGCACGCTCAAAGTCATTGGATGCGCCGGTGGTCATTTGATGCATGAAAACTTCCTCAGCAATACGGCCGCCAAACATCACGGAAATTCTTTGCAGAATTTCTTCACGTTCCATGCTGAAACGATCTTCCGTTGGCAATTGCATCGTGACACCCAATGCGCGGCCACGCGGAATAATCGTCACTTTGTGCACCGGATCGGTTTTCGGCAGCAATTGAGCCACTACCGCATGACCTGATTCATGGTAAGCGGTATTCCGGCGTTCGTGTTCCGGCATAACCACTGAGCGACGTTCCGCACCCATGAAAATTTTGTCTTTGGCGCGTTCAAAATCTTCCATGTCGACCAGACGCTTGTTGCTGCGCGCGGCAAACAACGCTGCTTCATTGACCAAGTTGGCCAGATCGGCACCCGACATACCGGGTGTGCCACGCGCCAGAATGTCCGCTTTGACGTCGGGTGAAAGGGGCACTTTACGCATATGCACATGCAGAATCTGTTCCCGTCCACGGATGTCCGGCAGAGGCACAGTGACTTGACGGTCAAAACGGCCAGGACGTAACAATGCTGGATCCAATACATCCGGACGGTTCGTTGCTGCAATGACGATCACGCCCATGGCGCCTTCAAAGCCGTCCATTTCCACCAGCAATTGGTTAAGCGTTTGCTCGCGTTCATCGTTCCCGCCACCCAGTCCGGCGCCACGTTGACGGCCAACCGCATCAATCTCGTCAATAAAGATGATGCAGGGCGCATGTTTTTTAGCTTGCTCGAACATGTCACGTACACGGGATGCGCCCACACCGACAAACATTTCAACGAAATCCGAACCGGAAATGCTGAAGAAAGGTACTCCCGCTTCTCCTGCGATAGCTCGCGCCAGCAATGTTTTACCGGTACCTGGACTGCCTACCATCAAAACACCGCGAGGGATTCGTCCGCCAAGTTTCTGGAATTTGGACGGGTCGCGCAGGAATTCAACCAGCTCCGCTACTTCTTCCTTTGCTTCCTCACAACCTGCAACGTCGTTGAAAGTCACTGTGTTGGCTGATTTATCCAGCATGCGCGCTTTGCTTTTACCGAACGAGAATGCGCCGCCATTGCGTCCGCCACCCTGCATTTGCCGCATGAAGAAAATCCATACCGCAATCAGTAACAGCATTGGGAACCATGAGATGAAAATACTCATCAGCATAGATGGTTCTTCTTCCGGTTTAGCTTCAACAATGACGCCGGCTTTGAGTAGATCACTGACCATCCATGGATCGGATGGCGCATAGGTTGTAAAGCGTCTGCCATCGGATTTCGTACCTTTCAGGGTACGGCCTTCAATGACAACTTTGGCAATTCTGCCTTGATTCAATTCAGAAATGAATTGAGAATATTCCATTGGTACTTGCGTCGGTTGACGTACGCTGAATTGGTTAAATACGGTCATCAACACAAGTGCAATTACCAGCCAAATGGCCATGTTTTTAATTAAGTTATTCAAGATAGCTCCTTGGTTTGCACCTTAAAAATCATTGATTGGACATTCTAACTCTATTTTGTCAAATAGAACAGAACAGTTCATGTTATAGAAATTTGCTATCAAACTATCATCCTACTCTTTACATTTGCCTTAATCACTGGGGGGATCCATTCATTTCTCAGTGATTTCCGGTGTTACTTTTTTCCGAGTCCTAATAAATATAATTCGTTGCTGCGATCGCGCGAGGCTTCCGGTTTTCGTACCACAACGCTTTTGAATTCGGCGCGCATGTCGCGATGAAACTGCTCAAAATCCCTGCCTTGAAAAACTTTGACTAGGAAATTTCCGCCATAGTTCAGTTGTTCCATTGAGAATGCCAGCGCCAGTTCGGCCAAGTACATACTTCTGGCTTGATCGCTGACTACAATACCGCTCATATTGGGTGCCATGTCTGAAATGACAAGATCCGGCTGCCGCTCTTCCAGATGTTTTCTTAATTCCAACAAAGCACGCTCTTCTCTAAAATCATCCTGAATAAATTCCACACCGGGCAAAGGCGCCATTTCCAGGATATCCAATGCAATCACTTTTCCTGTCCGGCCTACTTTCTGGCTGGCGACTTGAGACCAGCTGCCGGGTGCAGCACCTAAATCGACAACAATCATACCGGATTTAAATAGATGATCCCGCTCGGCGATCTCAAGCAGCTTGTAAGCGGCACGAGAACGATAACCTTCTTTCTTGGATTGCTTGACGAAAAAATCATTAACATGTTCTTTCATCCAAGCTTTGCTGGTTTTAGCCCGTTTCATCAAGTAAAATAATACGTTTAAAGAGAATTTATGTTAACACTAACAATTGCTCAGCGGCGTGAATTGAAAGCGCAAGCGCACGCGCTGAATCCGGTCGTAATGATTGGAAAATCGGGATTATCCGCCACGGTTATCGAAGAATTGGAGCGTGGACTTACAAGTCATGAACTGATTAAGGTTAAGGTTCAAGTCGACGATCGGACTGCCAGGAATGCGCTTTTTGAAGAAATCTGTGAAAAGCTGAGTGCCGCACCGGTGCAGCATATCGGGAAAACTTTTGTTATCTATCGTCCCAAGCCGGAAGAAGCTGGTAAAAAAACCGAACGTTCTTCGCAAAAAAAGAAGCGCGAGCCGTTTCGCACCAAACGCAGTTATCAGAATTGAGCTTTCGCGGCATCAAATGTATTTGACATCAAGTATTTCGTATTCACGTACTCCGCCGGGTGCCTGAACTTCGGCGATATCGCCCGCATATTTGCCGATTAATGCGCGTGAAATGGGGGAGCTGATGGAAATTTTTCCATTCTTTATGTTGGCTTCATCGTCGCCGACGATTTGATAGGTAACCGTCTCGCCGCTTTGCAAATCTTCCAGTTCAACAGTGGCGCCGAAAACACAAGCACCGTCGGCGTTAATCAGCGCGGGATTGATGATCTGAGCACTGGAGAGTTTGCTTTCCAGTTCGGCAATACGGCCTTCAATGAACCCTTGTTTTTCCTTGGCAGCATCATATTCGGCATTTTCGGAAAGATCACCATGCGAACGCGCTTCTGCAATCGCCGCGATGACTGCGGGGCGATGTACGGTTTTCATTTCGTGCAGTTCTTTGCGTAGCGCTTCCGCTCCGGCTACTGTTAAAGGGATCGTACTCATTGTAATTTTTTGCCTTTCATTTTCATTCTATTCCGTGATAATCAGGGAAAACCGGAAGTTATTTTTTACTTATGCCTTGAGTTGTACATGCAATTTCTGCAAATTATATGCTTGCAGTTCACGCTTGCTGGTAATGCCTACACACGCCGCGCGTGCGCCTGCTAGTGTCGTATAGTAGGTCACTTTCGCCTGCAGCGCGGCATGGCGGATCGAATACGAATCCTTTATCGCGCTGCGCTGGTTTTTTACGGTGTTGATGATCAAGCTGATTTCACCATTCTTGATCATATCAACAATATGCGGGCGGCCTTCCGCTACCTTATTGATAATGATGACGTCGATCCCCGCTTCGGTTATTGCCGCGGCAGTACCGCGCGTAGCATAAAGGGTGAAGCCGAGTTCTGCAAGGTTGCGCGCGATTTCAACCGCATGCGGTTTATCCGATTGGCGCACACTGATGAAAATTTTACCCGAAGTGGGAAGACGGACATCGGTGGCCAATTGGGATTTCACAAACGCTTCGGCAAAAGTGGTGCCCATGCCCATGACTTCGCCGGTCGACTTCATCTCCGGCCCTAGTATCGTATCAACGCCGGGCAGCTTGATAAAGGGGAAAACCGCTTCCTTGACCGAATAATACTCAGGAATCACTTCCTCGGTAACACCCTGATCAATCAAGCTCTTACCGGTCATGCAGCGCGCCGCAATTTTGGCCAGTTGCAGACCGGTTGCCTTGGAAATGAAGGGTACCGTGCGCGATGCGCGAGGATTGACTTCGAGGACATAAACGGTATCGTCTTGAATCGCGAACTGCACGTTCATCAATCCAATCACATGGAGCGCCCGTGCCATTTCGGCGGTCTGATAGCGCAACTCGTCGAGCATTTCCGGTTGCAGATTGAAGGTCGGCAGTGAACATGCGGAATCACCCGAATGCACGCCGGCCTGTTCAATATGTTCCATGATACCGCCAATCAGCACGGTTTCTCCGTCGAAGATGGCGTCGACATCCACTTCAGTGGCATTGGTCAGAAAATGGTCCAGTAATACCGGGGAATCGTTGGAAACTTTAACCGCTTCACGCATGTAACGTTCCAGATCGGCTTTCTCATGCACGATCTCCATCGCGCGGCCGCCCAATACGTAACTGGGCCGTACCACCAGCGGATAGCCGATTTCCTCGGCGGCGATCAGGGCGGCTTCCGGATTGCGTGCAGTGCGATTGGGCGGTTGCCGCAGTCCCAGTTGTTGCAGCATTTGCTGAAAGCGTTCGCGATCTTCCGCGCAATCGATCATATCCGGGCTGGTGCCGATAATCGGCACACCGTTGGCTTCCAGATCGCGCGCAAGCTTAAGCGGTGTTTGTCCGCCATACTGTACGATCACGCCATCGGGTTTTTCCACCGCAACGATTTCGAGCACGTCTTCCAGTGTCAGCGGTTCAAAATATAAACGATCCGATGTGTCATAGTCGGTTGAAACCGTTTCCGGGTTGCAATTGACCATGATGGTTTCAAAACCGTCTTCGCGCAGCGCCAGAGCCGCATGCACACAGCAGTAATCGAACTCGATGCCTTGCCCGATGCGATTAGGACCGCCGCCCAGCACCATGATCTTCTTATTACCGGTTGGGCGGGACTCACACTCATCTTCGTAAGTGGAGTACATATACGCCGTACTGGTCGCAAACTCGGCCGCACAGGTGTCGACACGTTTATAGACCGGGTGCAGATTGAATTGATGGCGGCGCGAACGGACCGCGGTCTGCCCGGTATTGAGCAGCTTCGCCAAACGCCGGTCGGAAAAACCGCTGCGTTTCAATTTGCGCAGCGCCGGATAATCCAGAGCATCCAGCGCCGTACCGGTCAATGCTTGTTCCTGTTTGACCAAATCTTCGATTTGCGCCAGAAACCAGAGATCGATGTGCGTCAGCTGATGCACTTCTTCCAGTGACAAATGACAGCGGAACGCATCGGCGATAAACCAGATCCGCTCGGGGCCGGGATTGGCCAGTTCGGTGTGGATGGTTTCCAGGCTGTCGGTTTTTTCATCCAGACCATCAACACCCGTTTCCAGTCCGCGTAATGCTTTTTGCAGCGATTCCTGGAACGTGCGGCCGATTGCCATCACTTCACCGACCGATTTCATCTGTGTGGTCAAGCGGTCATTGGTTTGCGGAAATTTTTCAAAAGCAAACCGTGGTACTTTGGTGACGACATAATCAATGGTGGGCTCAAAGGAAGCCGGGGTAATGCCGCCGGTAATATCGTTATCCAGCTCGTTCAGCGTGTAACCGACGGCCAGCTTGGCGGCGATTTTGGCAATGGGAAAACCGGTCGCTTTCGACGCCAGCGCGGAAGAGCGCGACACGCGCGGATTCATCTCGATCACCAGCATGCGGCCGTTGTCCGGGTTGATGGCAAACTGCACATTGGAACCGCCGGTTTCCACGCCGATTTCCCGCAGCACTGCAATCGATGCATTACGCATCAGTTGATATTCTTTGTCGGTGAGCGTTTGCGCCGGTGCGACGGTGATCGAATCGCCGGTATGCACACCCATCGGATCGAGGTTTTCGATCGAACACACAATGATGCAGTTATCGTTTTTATCCCGCACCACTTCCATCTCGAACTCTTTCCAGCCGATCACGGATTCTTCGATCAGCAGTTCCTTGGTGGGTGAGGTTTTCAATCCGCGTTCGCAGATATCCAGAAACTCTTCGCGATTATAGGCAATGCCGCCGCCGCTGCCGCCCATCGTGAACGAAGGGCGGATAATGGCCGGATAACCGAGCATTGCTTGAACCTGCATGGCTTCTTCCAGGCTATGCGCAACCGCTGAGCGTGCCGAGCCCAAGCCGATACGGGTCATCGCTTGTTTGAATTTTTCCCGGTCTTCCGCCATATCGATGGCTTCGCGCGAGGCGCCGATGAGCTCGACACCGTATTTTTCCAGCACGCCATGCTTGACCAGGTCGAGCGCGCAATTCAACGCCGTTTGCCCGCCCATCGTGGGCAGTAGCGCTTGCGGCCGTTCGATCGCGATGATTTTCTCAATCATGGTCCAGGTGATCGGCTCGATATACGTGGCATCCGCCATTTCCGGATCGGTCATGATGGTGGCGGGATTCGAATTCACCAGAATGATGCGATAGCCTTCTTCACGTAAGGCCTTACAGGCTTGCACGCCGGAATAATCAAACTCACAAGCTTGGCCGATAATGATCGGGCCGGCACCGATGATGAGAATGGACTGAATGTCGGTACGTTTAGGCATACTCTCTAGCGGATGAACATGGCGTAATTATTGGGAATGCTGGCTTTTATAGCGCTGCATCATGGCGATGAATTTATCAAACAAATAATCCGCTTCATGCGGCCCTGGGCTTGCTTCCGGGTGACCCTGAAAACAGAAGGCCGGTTTATCGGTTAACTCGAATCCTTGCAGACTGCCGTCAAAGAGCGAGACATGCGTGATCCGCGCGGTTGCGGGCAAAGTATCGATATCGACGGCGAAACCGTGATTCTGGCTGGTAATGATCACCTTGCCATTGGCTACATCCTGCACCGGATGGTTGGCGCCGTGATGGCCGAATTTCATTTTAATGGTGCGCGCGCCGGTGGCTAACCCCAGCAATTGATGACCCAGGCAAATGCCGAACAGCGGAATATTCTTTTCCAGCAAGGCTTGCGTGGCGGAAATGGCGTAATCGCACGGCTCCGGATCACCGGGACCATTGGACAGAAAGATACCGTCAGGTTGTGTTTTCAGAATCTCCGCAGCCGGGGTTTGCGCCGGGAATACCGTTACTTTGCAGCCGCGCTGCGCCAGTTTGCGCAGAATCGTGCGTTTGATGCCGAAATCGAAAGCGGCGACGTGAAATCTGGGACTGTCTTGAGTCCGGAAACCGGATTCGAGCGACCATTCGCCTTCCGTCCATGTATACGATTGACGGCAGCTCACCACTTTGGCGAGATCCATTCCGGCAAGTCCGGGGAACGCCCGGGCAGCTTGCAATGCTTTTTCTTCGTCGATATCGCCCGCCATGATGCAACCGGCTTGCGCGCCTTTTTCGCGCAAAATTCGCGTCAGTTTGCGCGTGTCAATTTCGGCGATGGCAACGACATTCTGTTCTTGGAGAAACTCCGGTAATGTGCGGGTTTTACGAAAACTGCTGGCCATGAGCGGCAAATCACGGATCACTAAACCGGCGGCGTACACTTTATTGATGTTACCGGATTCAAAATCTTCCGGATTAGTGCCGGTGTTGCCAATATGCGGATAAGTCAGGGTAATGATTTGCTGGCAATACGACGGATCGGTCAAAATTTCCTGGTAACCGGTCATCGCCGTATTGAACGCCACTTCCCCAGTGTTGATGCCTTCAATGCCAATAGACACGCCACGAAAAATTGTTCCATCGGCAAGTGCGAGGATGGCGTGCGGTCGTTGTGACACAAAAAACTCCTTGGAAACTGACAAGATCTGGAAAATGGACCGGGGCTATTCATTGAAATACCCCAGCTATTGAAGACCGAATTATACGTGAAAAAGGTTTGTTTTTGTATGTGCGCGGTTTCGCATGCGACAAAGTTGTCCATGCGTTCCGGATAATCGGGTGGCCGGGCTGCACACTCAGTGCTGAAAGGAAGAAAGTAAGTCCCGGTTTCCTTGCGTTTGTTTGCATCGATCATCAATGCAGCGATCGTCACTGAGGCTTTTTAAAGTAATGCTGGTGCAAGTTTTGTTTTTAAAACGATAATAGGGCAAAATTTGCCCATTTTTCTTAACCGGTATTTTCGCAGTGCGGCAATTCATTGCGATCAAAACGAAGTAAGTTTTGTGCGCTATCATCGAATCAATATTATAAGAATGAATAATCATGCATGTCTTCAAGTCTAAAATCGATAACTGGGTACTGGTTTGTTTGTTGTTATCCGTCTCCGCCTGCCTGTTGGGCGCATCCGTCCCGCTGCTGATCGGCGGAATAACCAACTATGTGTTTGCGGCGATCATATTGATTGCGGGCGCTGGCTTCCCGGTTTGGATCTATGTTTCGACCCGGTATATCGTCGGTGACGATGATCTCAAAATCATCAGCGGTCCGTTTACATGGAATATCCCCATTCAGTCGATCGTATCCATGCAGGAAACCCAGACTGCGGCGACAAGCCCGGCTTTGTCGTTCGATCGCCTGGAAATCACTTACGGAGAGGATAAAATCATCATCGTCTCGCCGGTCGATAAAGAAAAATTCATCCAGAAATTGGGTAAAGAAAAATTAATCGTTAGCGCTCGGTCGACTGCTAAAGATTCCAGAAAAAAGGCTAAGAAAAACAAAATAAACCGGAACAATCCATAGGTCATGATGGCGAGCGGACAGGACCCAACGGCAGAGTGCCGCCATGCGATGCTTGCCGGGATCATGCCTACCCATCATCACTTGCAAAATCCTAATTTAGATGGTTATCTTCGCATATTGATTTATCATTGAGGTAACCATGGGTAATGCCAAGCAAACCAAGTCTCAGCTATTGGAAGAACTGCAACAGTTGCGTTCCGAATTGGCTGCCGTCGAGTTGATGACCGAAAAACGTACCCATGAGCTTTATGTCAGTGAGGAGCGGTTTTCGTTGGCGATGCGCGGTGCAAACGATGGACTGTGGGATTGGAATCTGGAAACGGATGAAGTGTATTACTCGCCGCGCTGGAAAACCATGTTGGGTTATGCGGAGAATGAGCTGGCTAATCAAATCAGCACCTGGGAGAACCTGGTTCATCCCGATGACAAAATCGTCGTGCTGGAAAAAGTGCAGGATTACTTCGATGGCCGCAAGGATTCGTTTGAAGTTGAAATGCGCATGCGCCATAAGGATGGTCACGAAGTTTTTGTGCTATCGCGCGCATTTCTGGTCACGCGCGCGTTGGACGGTAAGCCGTTACGTCTCATTGGTACGCATGTCGATATCACCGAACGCAAAATAGCCGAAACCTTTGACAATCAATACGCCGAAATACTGGAGATGATTGCGATAGGGCGTCCCGCGCCGGATATTTACGATGCGATTGCACTCATGTACGAAGCCCGCCACCCCGGCATGCGCTGCTCGATGCTCGAATTGAGCGGTAATAAACTGCTGCATGGTGGTGCGCCCAGTTTGCCGAAGGCCTATTGCGAAGCCGTGCACGGCCTGGAAAACGGGCCCAGTGTCGGTTCCTGCGGGACATCCACTTTCACCGGGCAGCGGGTGCTGGTGGAAAACATCGAGACCGACCCGAAGTGGGCGAAAATCAAGCATTTTGCATTACCGCACGGCATGCGGTGTTGCTGGTCCGAGCCGATCAAAAGCTCCAGCGGAAAAGTTTTGGGTGCATTCGGCATGTACTACAATCACCCCGCACTGCCGGACGAGAAAGAGTTAAAAGATCTGATATCCGCTGCCCGGCTGACGGGGATCGTCATGGAACGGGATCAAGCGCAAAAACGCATCCGCACGCTGGCGTATACCGACGAGCTGACCGGACTCGCCAGCCGCGCCTCGTTCATGCAGCACATGGAAGAAATCACCAAATCGTCTTCCCGGCACGGCCGCCGTTTCGGGTTGCTTTACATTGATCTGGATAACTTCAAATGCATTAACGACAGCCTGGGACACGATGCCGGTGACTTGTTGCTCAAAACCATTGCAACGCGATTGATCGATACCTGCCGCGACATTGACTTCATTGCCCGGCTGGGTGGCGATGAGTTCTGTATCCTCATTGAAGAAGTCGAAGCGGATTACGCCGCCAACGTCGCGAAACGTTGTCTTGAAGCCATATCCCAACCGATCGGGATTTATTCCAGAAAAATCACCCCGGCTTGCAGTATCGGCATCGCCTATTACCCCGATGATGGCGAAAATCTTTCCGCATTATTGAAGGCGGGCGATATTTCACTGTACACCGCCAAGGAGAATGGAAAAAATCAGTATGCGTTTTATAAAGCCGAGCTGACTCACAAGGCCGAGTATCGTTTTCAAATCGAGCAAAACCTGCGGGAAGCCATCGAAAAACAGCAGCTGTCCCTGGTGTATCAACCGCAAATCAATATCAAGAGCGGGGAAATATTTGGTGTCGAAGCGCTATCACGCTGGTATCACCCGCAATTGGGGCAAGTTCCGCCCAATGATTTTATCGTCATCGCCGAAAGAATCGGCATGATCAAACCGCTCACCGAATGGGTGCTGCGCACCGCTTGCGGCCAACTGGTGACCTGGAAGCAAGAAGGTTTCCGCGCGCTTCGCATGGCCGTCAATATTTCCCCCAGCCTTTTTCTGGACAAAGGGTTTGTGCTGCTGGTTAAACGCATCATCGATGAAGTCGGCATCGTGCCAGCCGAATTGGAACTCGAGGTTACTGAAGGCATCGTGCAAACCGATCCGCGCAATCTGACCATTTTTCAAGACTTGAAAGACCTGGGCGTGTTACTGTCCATCGACGATTTCGGCACCGGTTATTCCTCTTTTGCCTCGCTTAAACACCTGAAAGCGGATTACCTGAAAATCGACAAATATTTTGTTGACGATATGCTGACCGACAAGAAAACCCTCACTCTGGTCAGCTCCATGATAGAAATGGGACAAAAACTCGGCTACGGCATCATTGCCGAAGGCGTGGAAACGCCAGAGCAACTGGATATTCTCAAGAACCTTGGCTGTGAAATGGTGCAAGGCTATCTGTTCAGTAAACCGGCCGCTGCCGCCAGCATTTCAGAATTTCTGAACAGCCAGGCGCACAAAGCGATTCTTGCTCAAGACTGGTTGGATAAGATTGCGTAGTTGATTATGCTTTGCGGGTTGAGCTGCTGCTGTCAATTCTTGTAGACTGTAAAATAAGGCCTGATGTTTTTGGTATCCTCATCTTCTTATTCGACCAATGAATCAACGCTTCCCTAATCGGCAATTTTTAATTGGCGTTCTATTGTTGTGGTGTTGGGCATCGTTTGCCGCAGCGAATGAAAAAATTGTTCATGTCATCGATTTTTCCGGTAATTCAAATGGCAGTGCCGTTTCCTGGTTGGAGGAACGAGGATTCGAGTTGCAGCTGGATGCAAAAAAACTGAACCCTAGATTTGAAAATGATGCCCTGGTGATCAGCGCGGACGGCGAGATGGCCGGATTGTTTGGTTTGCAGCTGAAGCAACAGAACTTTATTCACAATGTTAAACGGGTGGAAATCGTTTGGGGCGTGAATAAGTATCCCCAGGGCGCAAACTGGAATGCGGGAATTAACAGTGTGCCCATCGCCGTGATGTTGTCATTTGGAACCGAAAAGCATTCAAGCGGTTTGCCGTTGGGCATCTACGCGGCACCCTATTTTTTGAGCGCCTTTATCGGCAAAGCTGAAGAACTGGGCCGCATGTATCTGGGCAAGCTATGGAAAAAGGGCGGGCGATATTTCTGTGTGGCTTCCGGCAATCCGCCGGGCACAGTCATTACCACCGATTTTGAAGTCGACGAAAAATTCCGCACCACTTTCAAGCACCCTAAAACACCGCCAATTACAGGGATTGCTTTCCAGGCCAACACCAACAATACCCAAGGCGGCGCTGAGGCGTTTATCAAGAAGATTACTTTTTTATCGCGCTAGGCGAATGACGGGTGTGAAGCGAGGTTAGGTTATTTATATTAATTCAAGACCTGCTTGCTGGGAAAATTGCCTTATGAATTGGGTTTCAAGCCGTTGGAGCGTTACGAGAAGAAATGTTTTCGAGCGATTCAATAATTTGCCGGGATTGGGATAAATAGTTTTCGGCGTCCTCGAGCTTGCCAAGTTTTCGGGCGACATCGCCCATATTATTCAGTGAAATGGATAAATCGTGCAATGCCTGCGGGGTTTCGCCGAGCTGTTGCAACAATTGCCGGGCAATGGTGAGCGACTCTCCGAAATAGGCTTGTGCGTCATCGAGCTTGCTGAGTTGTTGCGCGACGTTGCCCATCTTATTCAGTGAAACCGACACATCGCGCAGCGCCTGCGGGTTTTCGCCGAGTTGTTGCAACAATTGCCGGGCAATGGTGAGCGATTCGCCGAAAAAGGTTTGTGCGTCTTCGAGCTTGCCGAGCTGCTGTGCAATATCGCCCATTCTTTCTAGTGAAACCGACACATCTCGCAGCGTCTGCGGGTTTTCGCCGAGCTGTTGCAAAAACTGCCGGCGCAGAGTGAGCGATTCGTCGAAATAGGTTCGCGCGTCATCGAGCATGCCGAGCTGTTGCGCGACATCGCCCATTTTGTTCAGTGAAACCGACACATCGCGCAGCGCCTGTGGGGTTTCGCCAAGCTGTTGCAACAATTGCCGGGCAATGGTGAGCGATTTGCCGAAATAAGTTTGCGCGTCTTCGAACTTGCCGAGCGCTTGCGCGATATTGCCTATTTTATGCAGTGAAACCGACGCATCGCGCAGCGCCTGCGGGGTTTCGCCGAGCTGTTGTAACAATTGTTGGCGCAGAGTGAGCGATTCTCCGAAATAGATCTGCGCATCTTCAAGCTTACCAAGCGCTTGCGCGACATCGCCCATTTTGTTCAGTGAAACCGACACATCGCGCAGCGCCTGTGGGGTGCCGAGCTGTTGCAACAATTGCCGGGCAATGGTGAGCGATTCGCCGAAATAGGTTTTTGCATCTTCAAGCTTGCCGAGCTGTTGCGCGACATCGCCTAGATTATCCAGTGAAACGGACACATCGCGCAGCGCCTGTGGGGTGCCGAGCTGTTGCAACAACTGCCGGTGCAGAGTGAGCGATTCGCCGAAAAAGGCATGCGCGTCTTCGAGCTTGCCGAGCTGTTGCGCGGCATTGCCCATTTTGTTCAGTGAAACCGACACATCGCGCAGCGCCTGCGGGTTTTTGCCAAGCTGTTGCAACAATTGCCGAGCAATAGTGAGCGATTCTCCGCAATAGGTTTGCGCGTCTTCGAGCTTGCCGAGCTGTTGCGCGACATCGCCCATTTTGTTAAGTGAAACCGACACATCGCGTAGCGCCTGCGGGTTTTCGCCAAACTGCTGCAACAATTGCCGGGCAATGGTGAGCGATTCGTCGAAATAAGTTTGCGCGTCTTCGAGCTTGTCGAGCGCTTGCGCGATATTGCCCATGTTATGCAGTGAAACCGACACATCGCGCAGCGCCTGCGGGTTTTCGCCGAGCTGTTGCAACAATTGACGGCGTAGACTGAGCGATTCGCCGAAAAAGGCTTGCGCGCCTTCGAATTTGCCGAGCTGTTGCGCGACGTCGCCCATATTATCCAGTGAAACCGACGCATCGCGCAGCGTCTGCGGGTTTTCGCCGAGTTGTTGCAGCAATTGCCGGGAAAGTTTCAACGCATTACCGGCAATTTGTTCCGCCAATGAGAGTTGGCCATGCAATAAGCTAACTTTCAGAGCGCGTTCGGCAGCCAACAGTGCGCCGCGATAGGGTTTATCTTTTACCCGGTGCCACTCGTCGATCAGTTGTTGATCGGCTGCGGAAAACGGTGTTGCCGGAATGTTTACCGTGGATTGGTCACGGGCTGGCAGAGTTGTTCCGTTCGTGGGTAAAAGCCAGTTCTGGGTTTCTACTGTCACATCGCGAATTGCCCATAAATCCGGTGCGAGTTCGCGGAAAAATTGTTTCTCAGCTACCGGTAGCACGATAATCACCGCGCGGTTTTGCTGTCGCAGCGTTTCGCGGTTTTCGTTGAGGCGCTGGTAAAATTTGCGGCGCGTTTCAGGCCAGTGATCTTGTTGATCGGTATGGGTGAGGTTCAGCCAGACCGGTGCATTGGTCAAGGCATGGCTGATCGCTTGGCCGAGCAATGCGGGCAATGCTTCGGTCAATAATTGCCCGGGTGATTCGAGCCGTACTTGGTTTAAACCGGAAACGCGCAAGCGGTAAAACTGCTCCAAGCGCGTGCGGAACAATTCGACTACTGGCGCATGCTGACTGAAAATGAGAATAAGACTGAAACTGTCCGACCAGCGTAAATGGTTCAGCAAACGCTGCCATTGCCATTCACCTTCCGGTGTTAGTTCAATGGATTCGGCAAGCTCACGGTGCATCGTCCGATGACCGCAAGAGCTTAATCAGCACTGGATGAACGTCGTACCACGGTTCGCCGTTGAGGTAATTCATGATCATATTGGCGTCCAGGAACCGGGTGAGGGTCGGCAGATCGTCCATGCCGTCCAAGGCATGCTGTTTGCTGCCGTGAATTTTTTGCAGATATTTTTTATCTTGATCCGGAATCGGTTGAAATTCGTTGGTAAGCTGCACGATCGCGCGATTCAGCGTGTCGTCGCTCACGTGATCAGGTTTTTCGCCTTGGCTTGCAGTACGCGCGGTGCTCAATCCCAACAAACCTTCGCGCATTAGACGGAAGAAATCTCGAATATCGCCCCCTGATTCTTTTGCAAGCCGGAATAATTGATCCTGTGTATAGAATTTCTGCCACTCGGGATAACGGCGTTGAATGATTTCTTGCATGATGTCTAATCCCGCCGGGTCCTCGGTACCATCTTTTTTGCGCACGTGAATATTAGGCCAGATGCAGATCGGATTGCCGCCAAGATTGCGCGCGATATTAGGCGCGCGTGGAATGAGAAATGGCGGTACGGTGTACACTACATGCAAGCCGGGTAGCGCCAGATTCGCGGCTTGTCCGGAAAATAATTCGACAATGCTGTCATAAACCGATTGAGCATCATCGCCTACACCACGGATTTGCTCCAGAGAATCAACCAGCAGCACAATTTTTTTGTTGGTATCGTTTTTTCGCAACGTTTTAACTAAATCGAGAATATATGCGTGCGCATTTTGTACTAGGCCATCCAGATTACCCCGAAGTTTTTCTTGTACTTTTCGCTTGAAATTGGCGTCACGTTGCAAGCGCATGCCAACTTTGGCGGTAACCATATCCAAGTCGCTTTCGATTTCAATTTGTTCAATCTCCACTTGAGTTTCTGTCAGAAAATGCCAGAAACGCGATAATTGAGAATCTTTGATCGATTCGATATGAAAATCCTGCTTTGCCCGGTCGGCCAATGCGGCGATGAGTGAGAGCAGAAAATCGGCCAATTCCAACGGTTTGGTCATCAAGACATACTGCTGCATATTGGTCAGAATAACGATATGCCCCTGGTTTTCCAGCAGATGTTTCAAACGCAGCAATTCCGTGCTTTTACCATTACCCCGAAAGCCGGTCAGTAAATTGACACTCTCCGAAACGGCAAAATCGATTCGTTGTGACAATTGCAGAATTGGATCGGCGGCGGGGTTTTGCTGCAAAATCGGGACGTAGAGATGATCGCCGGATTCCAGCGGCTTACTGTTTTGCAGGGTAGTATGAAAAGCCTTCAGTTGCGGTAAAAGCTCATCGGTTGAATTCATGGTGTTGTTCGAAAAAGTATAGTGGTAAACATATGTTACTTAATTTTGATAAGGTCAGACGCAGAAACTAAGCTGGTTCATGTGCTCGAATAAAAGCAGTCGAATCTGTTTTATTGTCCCTCAATCTCAATCAACACCTCATTCGGATTGACCGATTCGCCTTTGATCACGTGCACGGCTTTGACGGTGCCGCTGATCGGGGCGGTGATTTCGGTTTCCATTTTCATGGCTTCAGTGATGAGTACTGGCTGTCCGGCGGTGACTTTCTGGTCGATTTTGACCAGCACGTCGAGAATATTGCACGGCATGCTGACAACGACATCGCCTTCGTTCGAGGGACTGCGGCGTTTGCTGGCGATGGCGCTTTTGACGGCGCCTTGGGTGCCGCCGTCGAGCACGATTTCATCGAGCGTTTCGACGACGATTTCTTCCGGCATGCCGTCGACCATGAAGTAGAAGTGCCGCAGTGACTGATTTTTCGGGCTGGTGCCGGTGACTTTGACGTGGTACGACTCGCCGTGCAGCGCGACGTTGAATTCGGTCGGTGCTTTTTGCACGCCGTTACCCGCTGCCGACGCTACTTCCAGCGGTTCCGGCACGAGGTGGCCGGTGGAGCGCAGTTCCAGAAACTGTTTGCCGACTTCCGGGAACATGGCGTAACTCAGTACGTCTTCGTCACTCGATGCCAGATGGCCGATTTCCCGGCGCAGGTGCTCGAATTCCGGTTTCAGCAGATCGGCGGGGCGGCAGTCGATGATGTCTTCCTTGCCGATGGCGCGTTTTTGCAGTTTGGCATCGATCGGCGCCGGTGCTTTGCCGTAGCCGCCTTGCAGATAACGCTTCACTTCGTTGGTGATGGTGTCATAGCGTTTGCCGGTCAAGACGTTGAGCACCGCTTGGGTGCCGACGATCTGCGATGTCGGTGTGACCAGCGGCGGGTAGCCCAAGTCTTTGCGCACGCGCGGAATTTCCGCGTAAACCTCGCTGATACGATCCAACGCGTTGCGTTCCTGCAATTGATTGGCCAGATTTGAGATCATGCCGCCCGGCACCTGGAACACGTGTACACGGGTGTCGACGCCGGTGAATTCGCTCTCGAAACGGTGGTATTTTTTGCGGATTTGCGCGAAATAATCGTTCACTTCTTGCAGTTTTTGCAGATTCAATCCGGTGTCGTGATCCGTACCTTGCAAGGCCATCACCAGACTTTCGGTCGGCGGGTGGCTGGTGCCGCCCGACCAGGACGATAACGCCGTATCGATATGACGGCACCCGGCTTCGATGGCTTTCAGCTGGCACATTTCGGCCAAGCCGGAAGTGGCATGGGAATGCAAATGAATCGGCAGATCGACAGTATCTTGCAGCGCCTTGACCAATTCGCTGGTCGCATACGGTGTTAACAAACCGGCCATATCCTTGATCGCGATTGAATCGCAGCCGAGCTCGGCCAGATCCTTGGCCAGCGTGACGAAGCTTTTGACGTCGTGCACCGGACTGGTGGTGTAACAGATAGCGCCTTGCGCGTGTTTGCCGGATTCCTTGGCGGCTTCGATGGCGGTTTTGAGATTGCGCACGTCGTTGAGCGCATCGAAAATGCGGAACACATCCATGCCGTTGGCCGCGGCACGTTTGACGAATGCGCGCACGACATCGTCGGAATAATGGCGGTAACCGAGCAGATTCTGGCCGCGCAGCAGCATTTGCAGCGGCGTGTTCGGCAACGCGGCCTTGAGTTTACTCAAGCGCTCCCAAGGATCTTCCTTCAGAAACCGCAGACAGGCGTCAAATGTCGCACCGCCCCAGCATTCCAGCGACCAGTAGCCGATGCTGTCGAGCATCGAACAGGCCGGCAGCATGTCTTCGGTACGCATGCGGGTGGCGATCAGGGATTGGTGCGCGTCGCGCAAAATGACGTCGGTGATATGAACTTTTTGCATGGATTTTCCTTGATTAACCAATGAGCCCGGTATTTACAGACCGGTATGCGAGGCCACGACCGCGGCGATCACGCTGGCCAGCACTTCCGGCCGGGGTTTATCGGAATATTGGATGAGATTCGGATTCTGCTCGACAAAACCGGTATTGAATTTGCCGCTGCGAAACTGCGGATGCTTCAGAATCCGCAAATAATAGGGAATCGTCGTTTTGATGCCGAACACCCCCATATCGCGTAAAGTGCGTTGCCCGCGCTTGATCACATCTTCCCAGGTCAGCGCGCTGACGATGACTTTCGCTACCATGGAATCGTAAAAAGGCGGAATTTCGTAACCGGTGTAGATCGCGGTATCGGTGCGCACACCCGGCCCCCCCGGCGCGTAATAGCGCGAAATGCGGCCGAAACTGGGCAGAAAATTGTTTTTCGGGTCTTCGGCGTTGACACGGAATTGAATGGCAAAGCCACGCCGCACAATTTCTTCTTGCTTGAAGCGCAATGGCAAGCCAGCGGATACGCGGATTTGTTCCTCGATGATGTCGACGCCGGTGATGGTTTCGGTGATGGTGTGCTCGACCTGCACGCGCGTGTTCATTTCCATGAAGTAGAAGCGGCCGCTATCGTCGAGCAAAAACTCCACCGTACCGGCGTTGGTGTAGCCGACTGATTTTGCCGCGATCACCGCCAGGCCGCCGATATATTGGCGCTGCGCTTCGTCCAGTTGCGGCGAGGGTGCGATTTCAATGAGCTTTTGATTGCGGCGCTGAATCGAGCAATCGCGCTCATACAGATGGATCACACTGCCGTGGTGATCGGCCAGCACTTGTACTTCGATATGTTTCGGATTGACGATGCATTTTTCCAGAAATACATCGGCGCTGCCAAACGCTTTGGTCGCTTCGGAGATCACGCGCACATAATTGCGTTTTAATTCCTCGGCATTGTCACAGCGCCGGATACCGCGCCCGCCACCGCCAGATGTCGCTTTCAGCATCACCGGATAACCGATTTGTCCGGCAACTTTGAGTGCTTCGTCGACCGAGTGCAAATTACCATCCGATCCCGGTGTTACCGGAATACCGGCCGCGATCATCGCCTTGCGCGCCTCGGTTTTATCGCCCATGCGATGAATCACGTCCGGCTCGGGGCCGATGAAAATCAGTCCGCGCTCCTTACAGGCGCGCGCGAATTGCGCATTTTCGGATAGAAAGCCATAACCCGGATGTATCGCATCGCAACCGGTCGCCAGCGCCAGATCGACCAACGCGTGAATGTTCAGATAACACGCCATCGGCTCGCTGCCGATACAATACGACTCATCCGCTTTCTTGACATGCAGCGCGAAACGATCCGCTTCTGAATAAATCGCCACCGAACGGATGCCCATCTCGGCACACGCGCGAATGATGCGCACAGCAATCTCGCCGCGATTGGCAATGAAGATTTTACGTAACATCATTTTTTGGGCCGCTTTGAAAAACGTAATGGCGGTATTCTACCTGATCGATTCTGGTAGTTTGTGCGGTATTTATAAGCATGCTGTTTAGGGCATGGCTGTAATGTTTGAAATTAGAGTACACTGTCCGTCATGAAAAATATTTCAATTATCGATATTCTCAAGCTTCCAGTGCAGGAACGGATTCGCCTTGTTGAACTGATCTGGGATAGTGTTGCGGCAGTACCCGAAGACGTGGAGATTTCACCCGAGTTAAAAGCCGAGCTTGAAGCCCGCTTGGCTGAGTTCGAAGAGAATCCGGAAGCAGGATTCTCTTGGGAGCAAGTCAAGTCGCGCCTTAACGATGGTTCATGGCGTTCCGTCTGAAGTTTTCCGCACGCGCATTGCGTGAGGTTGGTGAAGCGCAAACGTGGTATGAAACACAGAGTCCAGGCCTTGGTGAAGAGTTTGTTGCTGCGATAGCATTGCAGCTCAAACGTCTGGAGCAAGCGCCACTGCTTTATGCCGAAGTCATTCCAAGAGTTCACCGTGCGCTTTTACCACGCTTCCCCTATGGTTTGTTCTATGTGGTAAGAGAAGATTTGGTACATATTCTTGCCGTGTTGCATGATAAGCGTAGTCCGGGGCAGTGGCCAAAATTCCGTTAGCAGTGTTCTAGGCTCACAGCAGTGCAGCTGCGCATCAACATGCATCGTCCATTCTTCTCAATTACTCTTCAACTGATCGATCACCGTTTGACGGATATCGGTGTTTTCACCCGGATTAACAATGACGAAATCTGGATTACCCGATTTCAGATAGTCCAAACCGTGATCTTTGCCGGAAGCGAGGAAGTCATTGATCGCCAGTTTGTAGGTTTTTTTCGCATCGACCGGGATACCGTTGATTTGCCAGGTACCTTTCACTTGCTGGGTATTGGTGGATTGCAGGAAGCCGCCCGCGCCGGTGTTTGCCATGCCTTGGTTCAGCACTTTGATGAGCAGATTGCCCTTGATCGTAGCCAGTTGCACTTTGCCGCCGAACGGTAGCACCCGGATGACGTCGTAGACGGTGATTGGGCCTGCGGGCAGCACGTCGTCGATGCGGATCGAGCCGCTGTTGTACAGCGAAAGCTCGGCTTCGGGGTAGGGGCGTAGCAGGCTTTTGGCGATCAGCTCGGTCAGATTGGTTTTTCGGGTGCGCACATTGGATTCGAGCCCGTCCAACGCTTCGGTGGTGGTCGTAACCACGGCTTCGGGTTCAAACCCTTGCTGCCGGAAGGCGTCGAAGGCGATGTTCATCCATTTGTCGACCACGGTTTTGACGGCGGGATCTTCGGCCAGTGTATCGTTGATCGGTACAAACTCCGGTTTGACTTGAGTTTTGCCGGTTTGCGGATCGAAATAAAGATCGACCACGTAAACCGAGCGCACGTTGGCGTCACCTTTCAGCAGCGGCGTGAAATTGCCGCGCCAGTTTTGATAATTGACGTGTTCATGCCCGCCCAGCAGTAATCCGATTTGCGGAAATTTTTGCAGTAATTCGATGTCGTCGTCGATGGCCTGATGCGTCAGGGCGATCATAAAATCGGTTTGTCCGCTGAGTTGTTTGATTTGCTCGGCGGTGGCTGCGATGGGGTCGGAATAACGCACGTAGCCGGGATTGTTCGCGGCCAGTGTTAAGCCGAACATACCGATTCTGAAGGTTTTTCCACTTTTTTTATCTGTGATCGGAATCACCAGATTCTTTTTCACACCGGTATAAGGCTGACCATCCGCGGCAAAGACATTGCTCGATACCCAGGTGAATTTGGCTTCTTTCATGCGCTGGTTGAATTGATTTTCTTTGACATCGAATTCATGGTTGCCGAAGGTGGCGTAGTCGAGCGCAAAGTGATTCAGCACATCGACCATTTGCCGCCCGGCCAGGCGGTCGCCTTCATATTGGGCGGTGCCGATCGCGGACGGGCTGAACAGATCGCCGCCCAAGGTGGTGATGGTATTCGGGTTGCGCGCCAGCAGTTGCTTGCGCAGCGTGGCGACCCGTGCAATGCCGCCTTCCTTGCCGCCGCTGACCGGGGTGATTTCGTAAATATCGTTAAAATGCAAAATGGTTACATGAATCCGGTCATCATCAGCGGGCGCAGTGGGTGCTGTGGCGCACGCAGTCAGCGCAAAGGCAATAAGAACCGAGAGTAAAACGGCGAATGGTTTTTTCATGATAACCCCCTGTATTTTGATAGTTGCTGTATTTAAAGTGTCGCTCAATGCCAGTACATGACCCATAGCGAGAAATCCATTGTTGCCAATTCGCTTCCCCGTCCGGGCACTTTAGTTGCTGGCAAACGGTTTTAAACCGGTGCAGCGAAAAAGCTAATGCGATTCCTTAAGGATATACCGTAAAGTTGCTATTTGTATCAAATATGTTTCTGAGATGTGCGATCATTGCTATGATCAGCAACGGATTGTGCATATAATCGGGAACTGCCAATAAGAAAAATACAATCCGCCAAGATTGAGCTTTAGCATCAAGCGCACGGGCCTCGAGAAGAAATAATCCAAAGTCAGGTAATGTAAGGAGCAAGAGTTTACGGGTATTAGATTAGTAATGCAGGTTGTCCTTAACAATGCTGATTAAACAAATTCAAATGAAAGGGGATTTATCGTGAAACAATATTTCATTTTGTCAGAAAAACGATCTTTATTTTCTTATGCCGCTTCGATACTTTCCATCGGCATGCTATCCGCCTGCACGCTTATCCCGGGAAACGAACCTGATGATCGCCACGCATCTGCTGTTGAGAAAGATCATCTTGGCGATAGTTATACAAAGGTTCAATACCTCGATCAGGGTTGGAATTCTTCCGAGAGTTTGTGGTTTTACTACACCACACAGGGATCAAACTTGATGCCCTATGATTTCTTTCTGGCGCTGGAGAAACCGGGACAGACCGAGCTTTTCCGTTCCGATGAGAATATGAATTTTTACCGCTATTTACCTCAGAAGGCTTCATCCATAAACCCGGATGCACTGCCGGTCGGTTGGGTTAAGGATAAATACAAAGGCAAGGAATATGTCGGTTTGACTTGCGCGGCTTGCCACACCGGGCAGATCAACTATAACGGTGTAGGTATCCGTATTGATGGCGGCCCGGCTAGCGCGGATATGGAAAACATCATGATCGATCTGGCCAAAGCATTGGAACATACGCGTGAAGATGCGGAAGCTAAACAGCGCTTTGTCAAGAATGTATTGGCCAAGGGAAATTACAAGTCGGAAGCTGATGTGCTGGCTGATTTAAGTAAATATGAACAGCGCATTTACAGCTATACCTATATCAATGCAAGTCAAACTTCTTACGGTTATGCACGGCTGGATGCCTTCGGACGCATTTACAACCGTGTGCTTGAACATACCATTAACGCAAGAGAGCTGAGAGAGATACTGAGCGACCGGAAGATAATGGATGATAAAGTGATGACGAAGGAGCAAATCGATGAAATCCTGGCAAAAATTGATAATGTGATAACGGGAGAACAGCGTGATCATTTGATGGAGCGTCTGAGTAAGTACCTGACATTCGAGCAAATAGCACTGTTGAATAATGAGATTTTCAATCGGCCTGATGCACCCGTTAGCTATCCTTTCTTATGGGATATTGCGCAGCACGATTATGTGCAATGGAATGGGATCGCTGACAATGCCGGGCTGGGGCCGATTGGCCGGAATACCGGTGAAGTGATTGGCGTATTTGGGACACTGGACTGGAAGGAAGAAAAAGGGACGTCATTGACGTCGATTCTCTTCCAAGGCTCTGGCAACACGCGAGTCAAATTTGATTCTTCCGTTGATGTGCAAAACTTGCACAGAATTGAATCGCACCTGAAGAAATTGAATTCTCCGGTATGGCCGAGAGCAATTTTAGGAGAGATCAATGAGGAGCAAGCTGCTAAAGGCAAACTATTATTCGACGAGTATTGCGCGGCCTGCCATGCCAGAATTGATCGTACCGATCCAAACCGGCGCGTCGTTGCTCATATGACGAAAGTCAGCGCAATTGGAACGGACCCCGTAATGGCGGAGAATAGCTTCAATTATCAGGGATATTCCGGTATTTTGCGCAACCAGTATGTAGGGCTTGGAGTGGGTAATATTTTGCTGGATAAGGAAGCGCCCGTTGCAGCCTTGCTGACTCAAGCAACCAAAAATGTAGTGGCTACTCCTGATCCCGACAAGTGGTTTTTCCAGCGTTGGACGGATTGGGCTGCTAATCTCGTAACAGCCTATGCGGAAAATGAGATTAAATCCTCAATCAAAAATGGTAACTATGATCCGGATACTACAGTCAATCCATTGGCCTCACTCAATGCTTACAAGGGACGGCCTTTGAATGGAATCTGGGCTACCGCGCCGTATTTGCACAATGGTTCTGTTCCATCATTGTATGATTTGCTGCTACCCAAAAAGCGTGAAGGTGATCCGGAAGATGGGGAATACCGTCCTGATCAATTTGAAGTGGGTTCGCGCGAATTTGATCCGGTCAAAGTGGGATTAAAAAGTAGCGGGTATAAAAGCTTTACTTTTGATACCAGTTTTCCTGCCAACAGTAACGCCGGGCACGAGTACGCATCCGGCAAAACAGCGCAACCGAATGGAGCAACTTTAAGACCGTTGAATAAGGATGAAAAACTCGACTTGCTGGAATATCTCAAAACTTTGTAATCTGGACACTCTTGAGTAATCATTCTTAACTTGCGATTCCCCGTGGTCTTGCTGCGGGGATGCTTATTGAACAAGGAGTATTGAAATGAGTACAAACTATCTTGAACGGTATGATGCGACTCCCGATGCGGAAAAATTTCCCTTGGTGCGCCGCTGGATGGATACGGAACCTTTGCCTTTTTTTAAGGAATTGCGCGCTAAGCGTCCGATCCTGGTGACGCCGGATTGCACCTTGGTGACCCGGTTTGATGATGTCAGGGAAATACTGCTGATGTACAAGGTATTTACCGTCAAGCCGTATGTTCCCAAAATGGACAATTACCTCATGGCGCACGATGACGATGCACTGCATACCCGTGAGAAATCGCTGATGCAATTTATGCTGAATCGTGATGATTTGCCCAGAGTGCGCAATATGGTTGCGGATATTGCTGGTGGCATTCTCGGTAACGCCAGTGGGCAGATCGAAGTTGTAAATAAATTTTGCCGGATGGTTCCCGCGACATTGGTGCAAAAGTATTTTGGCCTGACGGGCGCTAACAGGGAAGATTTAATCGAATGGTCTTATTGGAATCAATACGATACGTTCCACAATCAGCCATTCGATTTACTGCCTCCGGAACTGTCAAAACGCATTATCGATCGTCATAACGAAACTTCCAAAAAACTGGGAGACTACATCACGATGCTGATTGCGAAGCGGTTACTGGCGGTGAAACTGGAGAAATTGACGTTTTCAACAATCGTCCGATTGGATGATGATATCGTCACCCGGATGCTACGCACCAGTTTTGCAAAAGAACTGGATTTTGATATCAAACGGCTGGGTGTGAATGCCGGCGGCTTGTTGATCGGTGCAATTGAAACCACTGCGCAAGCCGTAGCGCAAGTGCTGCAATATTTGTTCCAGCATTCGCAATGGCTGGCGGCGGCAAAAGCGGCTGCACAGAAGGAAGATACAACCGAGTTCGACGGTATCGTATGGGAAGCATTGCGTTTTGTTCCGATCACATCGTATTTGTTCCGCACTACGGTGAGCGATTATACGGCGGCGAAAGGAACAGATCACGAAACGGTTTTGCGTGCCGGTACTTATGTTCTGCCGGTGACGTTATCCGCGACGTTCGATGAACGGGCATTTGAGTCGCCGGACGAATTCATTCCGCAGCGCAATTGGTATAACTATTTTCACTTCGGATTCGGTAACCATGAATGCCTGGGACGCTACGTGGGTATGGTGATGATTCCTGAAATGGTCCGGCAAGTATTGCTGAAGAAAGATATAGAACCGAAAGGCGATATAGACTACAAATCCGGACCGTTCCCCGAAGCATACGACCTTTCCTGGGCAACAGCGTAGGTAATTGGTTTTGTAATGGCTGTTAAAGTGTGCAGAGCAGGGAAGGTGCTTGGATAGGGTGCCCTGCCGGTGTTTTCTCTGTGCTGTGTGTAGCATTTCTTCTCGCGTGACAAAAAGACAGTGTTCTACAGCTTCAGTTGCTTGTGATTTTCAACCATAGAACACTGTCCACCCTCTAGCAAACTTTAGTAACTCGACTTTTCTTCAGTCGATCTGGCTTTTCCGCCACCTTCCTGATCGCCCGATGGTATTTGATGGAAAGGCTGAATGGTTTTACCGTAAGCATCCGGATCAGGTGATTCGGGCGCTGTTGGTTTTCCGCCGCAGGCAACTAGAACTAAAACCGCCGATACTGCTAAAAATTGTGTAATTTTCATATAGAACCTTCTGAATGTTATTTGTTAATTAATTTTGTATGACGACGATTCGCAGAATATCGTCTATAGTTACGCGAGATATTGATCTTGATCAAATTAATTCACCTTGACATCAAACACCTGCAGGCAATCCGAATCTAATCTATAACGCATGCTTGGAATGTAATTGGTGGCGCAGATCGGAATACGCTTTTATCATTCATTGAATGATTTTCTTGCATCCGGGCAGGGCGATACGGAGATTATTCACAACTTTGAACGAAAAGCTTCGATTAAGGACATGATCGAGTCGTTCAATGTGCCGCACCCGGAAGTTGAACGGATTTCGGTGAATGGTATTGCAGTAGATTTTAACTATACTGTGCGGGATGGCGATCATATCGAGGTTTTTCCGTGGAGTGAGGATTTTAACGGTATACCGGTACTGCGACTGCGGGCGGAGTTATCGCAACCGCCGCTGTTCGTGGTCGATAGCAATCTTGGAAGATTGGCACGCTATTTGAGGTTGCTTGGATTCGACTGCCTTTATCGTAATGATTACGACGATGGCGCGGTGGCAAAAATAGCCAGTGAGCAACGGCGCGTCGTGCTTACCAGGGATCGTTCGTTATTAAAACGCAGGATCATTACGCACGGGTATTTTGTGCGTGCGGATAGACCGAAAATTCAAACCCGGGAAGTTCTGAAAAGATTTGCGTTATATTCCCTGATCAGACCGTTAACGCGTTGTACCCAGTGCAATGGAATATTGACAGAAACCGGCAAGAAACCTATTGAACATCGTCTGGAGCCGTTGACAAAGCGGTATTACGATAAATTTCTGATCTGCCCGGAATGCGATCGGATCTACTGGCAAGGAAGTCACACTATGCGCATCAAACAGCTGCTTGACGAATTCGTTAACGAGAAATCGTAATCAACACCTTAAATCGAGGCTGATATTCATCACATTCTGCTCAGATTTTTATTCAGTATGCATTCAGATTTACCTCGTTATGATGGTGTCAAATAGCAGGCGAGGTGGGTTGATGACTGAGGAAGCCTGAGGTGTTGTTTAGAGATTTGATTAACGGATAAAAGTTGTAGTGAATTCTGATTGAGGTTGATATGAAAAAATATAAATTAGCGTGCTTGGCTATCGCCCTCTGCGGAATATTTTTAGTGAATCCAGCAAGCGCTGAGGGTGATGGCGGCGGGTTCGATGGCGGTGATTTCGGTGGCGATTATGGCGGTGACTATGGTGGCGATTTTGGTAGTGACTACGGTGGTGATTATGGCGGTGATTTCGATTCGGGTGGATATTCGGATTACTCCGATCAGGGCGGCTTTGACCAAAGCGATGCTTTCGACCAGAACGATGAGTTCAACCAGCCGGAAGATTTTGGGTCGGCCGATGATGCATTCCAGGGAAATGATTTAGAGCAAACCGATGCAGTGAGTCAACCAGATGACTTCACTACGGGAAATACGCCGGATAGCAGCACTGATACGGCATCCGGTAGTGATGGTCCTGCGGGTGAACCCTTGAAAAAAGAGCTAACGGATCAATCTGTTGATCCTGCTTCCGATCCAAGCCAAGGTGCTCAAGCGGACGCTCAGGGTCAGCAAAATGATTCGAGTCCGAATGCGGAATCTACCGATTCAACTCAATCCGCAGGAACAACGGATTCTACTGGATCTGCCGAAACTGCTTCTAATGCGGGTGACCAATCCGCCCAGAATGGCAGTACTGCCGTTCAAGATGGTTCCTCCACGCAAAATGTGAATATTCAAAATAATACGAATGTAAATCAAAATACTACAGGGAATGATTATGGCCATCATCACGGTGGAGGGCATCACCATCACGATAACTTTGGTTTGGGATTCGGCTTAGGTCTGGGCGTGGGGCTTGGGTTTGGATTCGGGCCATTTGGTTATTACAGTCCATTTGTTCCCTTCGGTTATTATGGCTTCGGCGGTCCATTCAGCAGCTTTGGTTTTTACGGCGGACGGGGTGTTGGCGTTGGGTTCTATAATAGCTATGCCGGTTTTGGTCCTTACCGCTATTTTGAACCGTATTATCCCTTGGGCGGATATCTGGCTGGCTCGCCGGTGTTTTCGTCACCCATGGCGTACGCTCCAGCCAGAGCACCTACTTATGTTCAACGTAATGAAGTTTCCGGACCCGCGCCTGTGCAACAAAGAAACTATTGGTATTACTGCCGCAAGCCCGAAGGATACTATCCCTATGTGAAGCAATGCTCAGGCCAATGGATCAAAGTTCCTCCGCAACCTTCCTGAGTTTTTGACTCCGCAAGCGCTCTGATCAAGAGTAAACAGACTTACACATCATTAAGGCGATACCTGAGTTACCCCAGGTATCGCCTTATTTCAATCAATCCTTATTGTTAAAATTCTTCCCAATCTTCTTTACCGCCTGATGCAACCTTGCGAGTTGGCATCGCTAATTTCTCGGGTGCTGTTTCATCCTTGGTATTAACCGCAGCTTTCCTGGTTGCTGATCCACGGTTGGGCAACAGTGTCACTACACCAGGATTTTTTGTTGCCGGTACGGCTGCAGCGTGTTCACCATGATTTGTGAATTTGAACACACTCACTGCTTGAATTAATACCTTCGATTGTTCCTTCATTGATTCAGCAGCGGCCGAAGCTTCTTCTACCAAGGCTGCATTTTGTTGAGTTACCTCATCCATTTGCGTTACTGCCTGGTTGATTTGCTCTATCCCGGAACTTTGTTCCTGCGATGCGGCTGAGATTTCACTCATGATATCGGTTACACGTTTTACAGCGGTAACGATCTCGTCCATGGTTGATCCTGCTTCATCCACCAATTTCGTACCTTCGTCGACTTTGGTTACGGAATCATTGATCAATTCTTTGATTTCTTTAGCCGCTGCTGCTGATCGTTGCGCCAGTGTCCGGACTTCTGTTGCCACTACTGCGAAACCTCTTCCTTGTTCTCCTGCACGAGCTGCTTCCACTGCGGCATTCAATGCCAGTATATTGGTTTGGAATGCAATGCCATCGATGACGCTGATAATCTCAACCACTTTCTTCGAGCTATCATTGATCGAGCTCATCGTTTGCACCACTTGTCCAACTACAGCACCACCCTTCATGGCCACTTCCGATGCGCCTACGGCCAGTTGATTCGCTTGACGCGCATTATCCGCATTTTGTTTCACGGTCGATGTCAGTTCTTCCATCGAAGACGCGGTTTCCTCCAAGCTTGAAGCTTGTTCTTCGGTGCGGTGGCTCAGATCCGAGTTACCCGATGCAATCTCACTGGACGCGGTTGCGATCGATTCCGTGCTGTTGCGTACCTTGCCAACCAGATCCAGCAAGTTGTCGTTCATCGTTTTCAGAGCTTGCAGTAAACGTCCTGTTTCATTGGTTGAATTCACTTCGATTCGAGTAGTCAAGTCACCCGAAGCCACAGCATTTGCAATAGCCACGGCTTCATTCAGCGGTCTGATAATGGCGCGTATCAGCAAAAATCCGGCAATGATAGCAAGGACCAACCCTACTACAATTATCGTATTGCTGAGTGACAGGTGCTTTTTGTAAGCTTCATTGGCGCCCTTGTACTCATCGGTACCCAATACTCGTTGCATATCGAGTAATTTGAACATGGTGGCATGGGCTGCATCGAATTTAGTATACAGATCATCGTGCAGATTCTGTTGTGCGACCTTATATTCCTTATTAAGCGCAGCATTCATCGAACGTTCTACCGATTGTGACGCACTCTTCCATTGCTGCTCGAATTCATTGGCTAGCACAGTTTCTTCGGCAATAAATTCGGTTGCCTTATATTCAGACCATAGTGTTTCGATTTCTGCAAACCTCTTGTCATTGAGTGCTTTTCTCTCTGCCACGACAGTTGGATTCTCGGAATTACTTGAAATCATCGTATTGAAACGTATGCGTTGTATGTCATCCAATACTCTTCCCAGATCTCCCAGAGGTAAAACGCGATTATCGTAAACCCCTTTGAAGGCGGCATCCATCTGGCTCATGCCATATACTCCGAAACCACCAATGCTAACCAGCAGCACAGAAAGAAATCCAATGACAACGATCAATCGAGATTTAATGGTCATGTTTTTAAACATTATGTTTCTCCTTCAAAAATATTTTATAAAATTTGTTGATTAATTAATGTTATGTGTAATAAAGCCCATGTCGCTTCGGCTCATTAGCTTTTCGATGTCGATCAATATCAGCATCCGCTCATCCACCGTACCTAAGCCCATGATATATTCCGTGTCGATTACCGAACCTAAACCCGGTGCTTGACGCATTTGCTCATCTGTTAGCGTAATCACGTCCGATACCCCATCAACCACAATTCCCATCACTCGGCCTGCTACAGTGAGTATAATGACCACCGTGAATTGATCATATGTTGCCTGACCCAGATCAAACTTTATCCGCATGTCGATGATCGGAACGATGATGCCGCGCAGATTAATCACACCCTTGATATAGTCTGGCGAATTGGCAATATGCGTGATGGAATCGTACCCCCGGATTTCTTGCACTTTCAGAATCTCAATCCCATATTCCTCGCTTCCCAAACGAAACGTCAGAAACTCATTCGTGACCAGATCGACTGCCATCGCTGGCACTCCGGTTACGCTATTTGCTTTCAGTTCTTGCAATGACATTGATTCCTCCACTCGCTGTAATAAAATCTGATTCATACTCTTAATCAATTGGATGATTCTTTGAATAAAAACACGTTGCTGCGTTGGAATGAACTATACCTGCGAGGACTTGCTGAATTGTTGAGAGAATGTAAACTCTTTGCAAACTATCAGACACAAAGAAACGACCATCGCATGACCTCAAGAAGTGGTGCGGTATATTGATGGCAGCTAGGGATAATGCTGTGGTTCCTATGGCAATGCGCCAGCAGGTGCAACTTGATGCAAACTGGAAAGTATCCAGGGAGCTCTAGCAGCCGCGAATGTTGAGAAGTGTTTTTTCGGCGTGTGCGGAGTGGTTGTAAGCGCGTTGGATTATCTGTAATCTATAGCGAGTGCGCCAGTCTGCTGGAATAATTGAAGTTTTATTTTTACCGGAATCAATAATGAAGAAAAAACAACTATTAACTCTGATTGCTTTCTTGCCCGTCATACCGCTGTTATCCGGCTGCTGGACATTAGTGGCCGCCGGGGCGGGGGCTTACGGGGGGTATAAAATGAAGGAAAACGGTTATACCCTGCAAAACCCGATTACGAAGGAAAAAAAATCCAACAAATGAGATTGGGTTATTTCGTTGCTTTTGCAGAGTCTTCCGGATTTTCTTTTTTCCGGAAACTGTCATAAATCATCAACGCGGCGCCGATAAAAATAGCGGAATCGGCGATGTTAAACGCCGGCCAGTGGTAATTCCCAATATAAAAATCCAGGAAATCGACGACATGACCCAGCGTAATGCGATCGTACAAATTTCCCAGTGCACCGCCCAGAATCAAACTCAGCGATAAACAAAATAATTTCTCCTGCCGGTATTTATTGAGCAGGAAGATAATCACTAAGGCCGCGCTGCCTGCGATTCCGCTCAAGAACCAGCGTTGCCAGCCGGGTTGGTCGCTGAGGAAACTAAAGGCAGCACCGGGATTGTAGGTCAACACCAAGTTGAAAAAACCGGTGAGCGGAATGCGCTCACCGAATTCCAGCGTGGATTCGACCCAGTATTTACTGGCGAGATCCAATATCAGAACAATCAAAGCGATGCTCAAGCTGATGTAGAGTTTCATAATAAGAGAATTTTCTTTTCAGTGATTAGCCGTGAACTTCATGCAAAGTGCCGTTCTTCGCCGCCGCCATGAAGATTGGCAACGCAGCGTGCGCATAACGTGGGATGTTCCGCATGCTGACCGGTATCCTGGCGGTAGTGCCAGCACCGTTCGCATTTCGTATGCACACTGGATGTCACGGTCATGCCTTCCTGCTGCGGGTCATTGATTTGAATCAGGCGCACTTCGGATACGATCAATACGAAACGCAAGTCGTCGCCCAGTGCATTCAGTAAGGCGAAATCTTCCTTATTGGCGCGGATTTCTACTGCAGCTGCTAATGAAGAACCGATTTCTCCTTGTGTGCGGGAGTCTTCCAGTTTTTTCAGCACGTGTGAACGCAGCGAGCGTATTTTTGCCCATCGTTGTTGCAATGACTCGGTATCAGGATGTGCTGGCAGATCGTGCCACGTATGAAACAATACACTATCCTGAGCATCGCCCGTCAAATGCTCCCAGACCTCCTCCGACGTAAAGCTCAAAATCGGCGCAAACAGCCGCACTAAGCTGTGCGCGATATGGTGTAATGCAGTTTGTGCCGAACGGCGCGGAAGACCTTTGGCTGCTGCCGTGTACAGGCGATCCTTGAGGATGTCTAGATAAAATCCTCCCAAGTCTTCGGAGCAGAAATTGTGCAGTTTATGCACGACCTGATGGAATTCATAACGGTCATAGCTGCGCGTTAAATCTTCCTGAAAGGCTTGGGTCAATGCCAGCATATAGCGGTCGATTTCCAGGCAATCCGCTACGGCAACGGTGTCTGTGTGCGGATTAAAGTCCATCAGATTCGCCAGTAAAAAGCGTAGCGTATTGCGGATCCGCCGATAGCTTTCCACTACACGTTTCAGAATTTCCTCGGAAATGGAGAGTTCACCGGAATAATCGGTGGAAGCGACCCACAACCGTAAAATATCGGCACCGGAAGTATCCATGACTTTCTGTGGGGCGATGACATTGCCCTTGGATTTACTCATTTTGTGACCGCTGCCGTCGACCACAAATCCATGCGTGAGCAATGCATCGTACGGCGCACGGCCATCGATGGCGCAACCAGTCAACAGTGAAGACTGAAACCAGCCACGATGCTGATCGGAACCTTCCAGATACAGATCCACCGGGAATTTGAGTTGCGCATTGGCTTTGACAACGGTGTCATGCGTGGTGCCGGAATCGAACCAGACATCCAGCGTATCGGTCAGCTTTTTATACGTTTGCGCTTCGTCGCCGAGCAATTCGGCGGCATCGAGCGCAAACCAAGCTTCGATACCTTGCTGTTCGACTTTTTGCGCGACTTGCTCGAGCAGTTCAAGCGAGCGTGGATGCAATGCGTGGGTGTCTTTATGCACAAAGAGGGTCATCGGCACGCCCCAATTACGCTGGCGGGATACACACCAGTCCGGGCGGTTTTTGATCATCGCTTCCAGGCGCGCTCTGCCCCATGCTGGATAGAATGCGGTGGAATCGACGGCTTGCATGGCCAGATCGCGTAACGTTTTATCTCCAGCGCTCGCGGTTGAGCTGTGCAGATTCATACCGATGAACCATTGCGGGGTGGCGCGGAAAATGATGGGGGTTTTGTGCCGCCAGCAGTGCGGATAGCTGTGGTCGATCTTTTTCAGGCAAAACAGATGTCCGCTGGTTTTGAGCGTGTCGATGACAATATCGTTGGCTTTCCATACCGAAAGCCCACCCACCAAAGGCGTACTGGCAGTAAACTTGCCGTTGCCATCCACCGGGCTGTCACTCGGCAGACCGTAATTCTGACCGGCAAAATAGTCATCCAAACCATGCGCGGGCGCGGTGTGCACCAGTCCGGTACCGGCTTCCAGGGTGACATGCTTGCCGCAAATGATTTTTACCGTGCGCGGCTCAAATGGATGTTGCAGAGTCAGATGTTCCAATGCCCGGCCTTTGCAGGTAGCGAGCGTTTCACCGGCTAAGTCATAGCGCGCTAGACAAGCTTGCTGCAATTCATTGGCAAGAATCACCAGGCCGCGTGTAGTTTGCACCAGTGCGTAGTCGAAATCGGGATGCACGCTGACCGCTTGGTTAGCGGGTAATGTCCACGGTGTGGTGGTCCAGATAATGGCGTAAGCTTGCGCATTTTCAGGAATGACAACGCCGAAGATGCTGCTCAGCGATGCATGCGCGGACTGAACGGCAAATCCCACATCAATCGCCGGTGAAGTTTTGTCTTCGTATTCCACTTCCGCTTCAGCCAAGGCGGAGCCACAATCGATACACCAATTGACCGGTTTTTGTCCCTGATACAGATAGCCGCTTTGATAAATTTTTCCCAGTGCGCGGATAATACCGGCTTCGGTTTTGAAATTCATCGTGAGATATGGATTATCCCAGTCACCCAAGACACCCAGACGGATGAAATCGGCTTTCTGGCGTTCCACCTGCTCCTGCGCAAAAGCGCGGCAGAGTTCGCGTACTTTGTCGGCAGGCAAATGCTTACCGTGTTTCTTTTCGATTTGATGCTCAATCGGCAAGCCATGGCAATCCCAGCCGGGAACGTACGGCGCATCAAAACCGGATAGTGTCTTGCTCTTGATGATGATGTCCTTGAGGATTTTGTTGACGGCATGACCGATGTGAATGTCACCGTTGGCATAAGGCGGACCGTCGTGCAGAATGAATTTGGGGCGTCCTTTGCTGACGGCGCGGATTTTTTGATACAGGTTTTTGTCTTGCCAGGCTTTCAGCATACCCGGTTCTCGGCTGGCCAGATTGCCGCGCATCGGAAACGGCGTGTCGAGTAAATTGAGCGTTTTCTTATAATCAGTCATGAAAGTTCAATGGATGGGTTAAAGGGCGTTGTACATGCTATTGGAATGAATCGGGGCAGTCATAAAAAAGCTTTTGGCTTGCGCGACATCTTTCTCGATTTGCCGGATGAGCGTGTTGATATCCACATATTTTTCTTCGTCGCGTAATTTGTGTAAAAAGTTAACCTGTAATTGCTGTCCGTAAATTTTCTGATGAAAATCGAACAAATGAACTTCCAGCACAGGCCTGCCATTGTCATGGGTTGTCGGCCGCACACCCAGGCTGGCAACACCTTGTAGCGGAGTAGCGGGTGAGGATGGCATGGCACCGTACACGGATACGACAAAAATACCCGAAAGCGGCGGGCGGTTGTGCTGCAATTGAATATTCGCGGTCGGAAATCCAAGTTGTTTGCCTAATTTGTCCCCATCTACGACTCGTCCGCTGATGCTGTAAGGTCTGCCGAGCAGTTTCCTGGCGGTGTCGAGATCGCCGTTGGCAAGCGCCTGCCGGGTTGCGGTACTGGAAACGCGCTGCCCGTCGATGGTAACACTGGGCATGGCTTCGACGGAAAAGTTATTTTCTGCTGACAATGCTTGCAACATGGCAAAGTCACCGGCGCGCCGCGCGCCAAAACGGAAATCATCGCCGACCAGCAGCCAGCGCACCGCAAGTTCTTTATTCAGGATGTCGGCGATAAATTGTTCAGCGCCGATTCTGGCAAAATCGTAATTGAAACGGCAAATGTGGATACAGTCGACTTCTGTCTGAATCAAGCAGGTTAATTTTTCCCGTAGACTGGAGAGCCGGACAGGTGCTTGATCCGGAGCGAAAAATTCACGTGGATGCGGTTCAAAAGTCATGACACAGGCCGGAAGCCCTAGCCGGCTAGCGGTGTCTTTCAACCGGGAAAGCATGGCCTGGTGGCCTAAATGGACCCCATCGAAATTGCCTATGGTCAGTGCAACTGGTGTTTTGGCACCGGACGGCACTTTTCGCCATGTATGCATGCGTTCGAACCCAAAAAATTAGCAATTCTAGCGTGTTTAAGGTGAACAGGTCTAGCTTGCACTGCGTTGCTGTGCATATTGAATTCAAATAATTATAGATACTTACTGGAAAGAACGATGCATGGGAAATTGACGGCGGGATAGATTAGTACTCGCGTTGATTTATTAATTTAGTTATATTCCTGCAATCGTTTTTGTTATGTTGCAGCCAAATAATTGAAGCATTCAAATCATTCAATCAAATCAAGTGAAAGAGAAGACCGGATCCTGCAGGCGCTGGCCGGGATGCTGGAGTATCCGCAGCGAGTTAAGATCACCACAGCTGCATTGGCAAGGCAATCGGGAATCTCGGAATCAGCAATCTATCGCTGTTTTTCCAATAAATCGCACATGTTTGCGGCTTTAATTGAATTCATTGAGAAAACATTATTTGTGCTGATCAATAAAATTCTGCAAGAAGAACAGCCGAATGCCAAGCAGATTGAAAACTTGTTACTGCTACTGCTAGGTTTTTCGCAAAAAAATCCGGGCATGACGCGGATTCTGATTGGCGATGCGCTGATCAATGAGAACGATCATTTGCAATTGCGCATTCATCAGCTGCACGACCGGCTGGAAGCGACTTTAAAACAGGCATTACGGTTCGCCGTTAGCGAGCAACGGCTGAAAGCGGACGTGGATATTGCGGCGCAAGCCAATTTATTCATGTGCTTCGTGATTGGCCGCTGGTATCAGTTTGTTAACAGCGGATTCAGGCGTGATCCGCTGGCCAATTGGGAAACGCAACGAGTGACTTTGTTGCCGAAGGAACTACTTTAAAGTGCAATAACCATCAGTTTCTGATGCATTATTTTTTACCGGGCATTGTGCCGGCATACTGGACAGAGCGGATCTTTATTTAATCTGACCGAGCGCCAGTTCATTGCGAGACCATCCAGTAGCAGCAGACGGCCGTTCAGACTCTGGCCGATATTCAATAGAATTTTTAGCGTTTCCGCAGCTTGCATGCTGCCGATGATACCAACCATAGGCGAGAATACTCCCATAATTGCGCACGGCATATCTTCCTGATCTCCATCAAGCGGATATAAACAATGATAGCAAGGACTGCTGTCATGACGTAAATCGAACACACTGATTTGACCGGAAAATTGCACCGCGGCACCGGAAATCAGCGGTTTCTTATGAGTGACACAGGCCCGGTTCACATGATGGCGGGTACTGAAGTTATCGCTGGCGTCAATGACTGCATCGGCTTGCGGGACCAGCTGCGACAGTTCTTCTGCATCGACATGCGCCTGAATTGTAGTGATATGGGTTGCGGGATTAATTCTATGCAGCGTTTGTTTTGCCGACTGCGTTTTGGCTAAACCGATGGTGCCGCTATCATGGATGATCTGACGCTGCAAATTGGTTAAATCAACTTGATCGCCATCACAAATGGTCAGATGGCCAATTCCGCTGGCGGCGAGATACAGGGCGGCGGGAGAGCCCAAGCCACCGGCACCGATAATTAATACATGCGATTGATTGAGTTTTTCCTGCCCCGCAATGTCGATTTGCGGGAGCAGGATATGACGGCTGTAGCGAAGTAACTGCTGATCATCCACGATTCCTGAGATCAGCTCTTGGTTTCGTCGCTTTTTTTCTCGGGTGATGCGGTAATGCCCTTGAAGTAATTCATAGCTTGTTTCAACAGGAGATCTTCCTCAGAGCCGAATTCCATAGGGGCTTTATTTTTGTCTTTGTTTTTCTTTTCTTTCTTCTCTTTTTTGTCGCTGGCAGGTTTCAAAGCGGTTTTTTCAGCTTCGGAAGCAGCTTTTTTCTCCGTTTTTTTGCCATTGGATAAATGCCGGTTTAGGTCCGCTTCCCGCAAACGTTGCTCATCACCGCTGTCGGTTTCATCCAGGACATCGGGTGTGATTCCTTGTGCCTGAATAGATTGGCCATTCGGTGTGTAATAGCGCGCGGTTGTCAGTTTAATCGCGGTATTGTTACCTAACGGCAGAATTGTTTGCACCGATCCTTTACCAAACGTTTGCGATCCCATCACGATGGAGCGTTTATGGTCTTGCAGCGCTCCCGCTACAATTTCCGATGCGGAAGCGGAACCGCCATTAACCAATGTGATCATCGGCACTGTTTTAACTGCGGACGGTAATCCTTTCAGATAATCTTCATCTGGCCCGCGCAGGTAATATTCCGGGTTGGCGTGCAGTTTCATTTTTGCATCCGGACTGCGGCCTTCGGTATAAACGACTAAAGCATTTTCTGGCAGAAAAGCAGCCGATACAGCGACAGCGCCATTGAGCAGTCCACCCGGATCATTGCGTAAGTCCAGAATTAATCCTTTCATTGCGCCGCTGTTTTCGGCGAAAAGCGTTTTGATGGCCTGTGCCAGATTCTCGCCGGTTTGTTCTTGGAATTGCGTGATACGGATATACGCATAACCCGGTTCGATCATTTTCGATTTAACGCTTTGGATTTTAATGATGTCGCGCACCAGATTAAAGACCAGCGGTTCTGTTTCTCCTTCCCGTACAATCGTGATCTTGATCGAAGTGTTAGGTTTGCCACGCATCAGCTTGATCGCATCATTCAGTGTCATGCCCTTAACGACGGTATCATCCAATTTTACGATCAGATCGCCGGTTTTAATGCCCGCGCGAAACGCCGGTGTGTCTTCAATTGGCGATATGACTTTTACGACACCGTCTTCCATCGTAACTTGAATTCCCAAACCGCCGAATTCGCCTTGTGTGCCGATTTGCAGCTCTTTGTATTCGTCTTTGTCGAGGTATGACGAATGCGGATCCAGTCCGATCAACATGCCATTGATCGCCTCGGTGATTAGTTTTTTGTCTTCCACAGACTCAACATAATCGCTTTTGATCCGGCCGAATACCTGGGCAAATGTGCGCAGTTCTTCGATCGGCAGCGGATGAATCGCCTCGATATTTTCTTTTTTGGCAATAGCAGAGAAATTCAAACTGAGCATCATTCCAGCAATTGCGCCAATTAGAATTAAACCTGTTTTTTTGATTACGTTACTCATTTAAGCTATCTCCGCACTGATCAAATTTATGTAAATGGCTGCTGCGTTCATTCTATTTTTATCCACGTCAACGGGTCAAACGGCTTTCCTCCGTGACGAAGCTCAAAATATAAACCTGAATCGGTATTACCGCCGCTATTTCCAACGGTTGCAATCGTTTCGCCGCTGCGAGCCGGCTCGCCAACTTGTTTATGAAGTGTTGCATTATTGCCATATAAGCTCATGTAGTTGTTTCCGTGATCCAGAATTATCAAATTTCCAAAACCTCTTAACCAATCCGCAAATACGACCCGGCCTGCGGAGATTGCTTTGACTTCACTGCCATCAGGTGATTGTATGAATAAACCTTTCCATGTCACATGTTTACCTGAACGTTGACCACCAAAAGTGTTTACAAGTTTCCCGCGCACGGGCAAATTTAATTTACCCTTTAACGTTGAGAATGCGGCGCTCGTAGTCGAAGCATCAGGAAGTTTGCTGTTAATTACTGTGGTGTTGGATTTTTCTTGCGTAAGCAATTGATTAATTTCGTTCACTAGATTCGTTAAGCGTTTTTCATCCTGTTCGAGTTTACTGATTTCCTGTTGCTGCTGAGAAATTTGACTGGATACTTGCGTAAGCAATGTTTGCTGCTTGGTTTTTTCTTGTTGAAGTTTTTTTCGTTGATCAAAATATTCCGCTTGGATAGCGGCAATTTCGTCTTTCTTTTGACGGCTGGTTTGTGTCAGAGTCGCGATTTCATATTGATTGTACTGAAGATTCTTGATGCTATCCGAGCGAGCGAGCGAGAGTTGCCGGTAATAATAAATATCGCGTGCGATCTGATGCGGATTTTGCTGATTCAACACCAACCGCAAATAATCTTGTTGTCCCCCGATATATTGTTGATAAAGTAATCTTTCCAGTTGATTTCTTACGATGCCGATTTCATCGCTGAGTTTTTTGTGCTGTGCTTGCAGCTGCTTGTATTCTTCAATAGCTTGCCGGTCGTACTCGATAAGTTTGGTCATTTTTTGCGTGATAGCATTGATTGCACGCTCAGTTCTTTGCAATGCATCTGCTGCGTTCTGTTTTAGCGCTTCTTTATTGGCTAAATCTTTTTGTAGTGATTGAATGCGTTCCCGCAGCAGTTTAAGATTTTCCTGATTGCTTGAGAATGCGGATGACGGGCAAAACAAGATCAGCGCCCAAATCGCCAGGATTGACCGGTAATGTTTTATGTGAATTGAATTAAACGTATGATTTCCAGATTGATAAGATTTATTCGAATCGCGCGCCCGGTTACACTCATGCATCTGAATAAAGAATGGATTATGTTTTAAGCACTCGATTTACCTTGGTTAGCGACGGTTTGCATTGCTTCCAGGATTTCAGCTAAGTTACCAAGATAATAATTTTTAATCGGTTTCAGATTATCGTCTAATTCGTAAACTAATGGAACGCCGGTCGGTATATTGCAGTTTAGAATAGCTTCGTCGGAAATGTTATCCAGATATTTAACAAGTGCGCGCAAGGAGTTGCCGTGTGCGGCGATGATGACGCTCTTGCCCGCCTGAACTTGCGGTGCGATGGTTGCGTTCCAATAGGGCAGGAATCGAGCAACCGTATCTTTAAGGCATTCTGTTACAGGGATATCGTTCTGCACCAGGTTTTTATAACGCGGATCGTTACCTGCATAGCGGATATCATCAACGGTTAATGCGGGCGGTCTGACATCATAGCTGCGCCGCCAAATGAGGACTTGTTCGTCACCATATTGCGCCGCAGTTTCCGCTTTGTTCAGTCCTTGTAGTGCACCATAGTGCCG
Source organism: Proteobacteria bacterium ST_bin16 (assembly GCA_002083595.1). GTDB lineage: Bacteria > Pseudomonadota > Gammaproteobacteria > Burkholderiales > Nitrosomonadaceae > Nitrosomonas. Next base: position 64,936 of record MSXT01000013.1, read on the forward strand.
CTCATTCAGGCGCCAGGTGTGTTGGATAGGAATCCACATTTGATCCATTTCATCCAGCACGATCCATAAAGTGCGGATAGCCCGTTTGAGGACGGATGTATAAGCAATATCAAATGCAAACCCGTGTTCGCGTAATAACCTGCCGGCACTTTGAGCTTCCTGTATGCCTTGAGGCGTTAAATCAACATCTGTCCAGCCAGTAAATCGATTTTCTTGATTCCAGGTACTTTCTCCATGCCGCAGGAGAACAATTTTCTTCATATTGGCCTTTTGATAAAAAGGAAATGAGTATCGTCAAGCAGATTAAAAAACGCAGCTATTTTATTATACTTTTGATTGTAAACACAGCATTAGACTGATTCTTTGGCATGAAAAAAATAAGAATGCTTTTTTTTCATGAAAAATGATGACAGATTTTTGTATTTCTTGTTAAGTTAATTAAAGATGGAATAGGTGAAGTATTCGTGGATTTGAATCCGATAAGTCGGTGAGCATGATGCTATGATGTGCGAAGTCAAATGTCTGGCAGCAGAGAATCCCTTAACTTTTCAGTTTCTGATAAAATTCAGAGTTTAAAAAATCTAATAAAATAAAGCTTATATGGAATTGTCATTATTACAAGATCATTTTCTTCTCAGGTTAGAGAATTTATTGTTCGTTATCACCGCGGTTATTAGCGGTTCATTATTGGTATGGTCGATGGTAACGCAGGGCGGCATCAAAGAAATCGATACACGAACTGCGGTACAGTTCATCAATTACCAGGATGCGTTGGTATTGGATGTGCGCGACGATAGCGAATTTGCTGCAGGGCATTTGCCGAATGCCAAGCATATTCCGGCGGAGAAAATTGAAGAACGTTGGACGGAATTACAAAAATTCAAGGAAAAGCCCGTTGTGGTGGTATACCGGGGTGGTATTCGATCCAATAATGCCAGTCTTGTTTTGAAGAAAAACGGTTTTTCCCAAGTAGTTAATCTGATGGGTGGGATTGATTCTTGGAAGCGCGCCGGTTTACCCATGGTTAAACGATAAAGGAAGTGAACGTAAATGCCCCGGGTTATCATGTATACCACTGGTTTTTGCCCCTATTGCAAGATGGCGGAAAGCTTGTTGCGTGCAAAAGGAGTTCAGGAAATTGAGAAAATCCGCGTTGATCTGGAGCCAGAGCAACGCATCGAAATGATGGGAAAAACAGGGCGTCGCACAGTCCCGCAAATCTATATTGGTGAAAAGCATGTGGGTGGGTATGATGACTTGGAGCAATTGGATCGCGCGGGTGAGCTGTCGGCTCTGCTGGCGAGTTGATTTCAGCCGCGTTGATTGACGCGATAGCAATTTGTATTTTAGGTTTATTTTATTAATTCACTATATTGGACAAGATCAATATGAGCGAGCAACAGCAACCGGTTTTTGCCATAGAAAAAATCTATGTGAAGGATTTATCCCTGGAGATTCCCAATGCACCGAATATCTTTCTGGAAAGAGATACGCCGGAAATTAACTTGCAGCTGGGAACCAAGAGTCAAGGGATCGGTGAAGGATTATATGAAGTATTATTAACTGCAACGGTGACGGCTAAGATAAAAGACAAGAACATGTTTTTGGTGGAAGCCCAGCAAGCGGGAATTTTCCGTATTCGGAATATACCGGCTGGAGAGATAGATCCGGTGTTGGGAATTGGTTGTCCCAATATTCTCTTTCCTTATTTGCGGGAAGTGGTGTCGGACGTTGTGACGCGCGCCGGATTTCCACCGGTAATTCTCAATCCGGTTAATTTTGAGGCCATTTATCAGCAGAAAAACGCGGAAACAAAACCGAATTAAAAGTAACCGCGTGCATGGAGATGAAAATCGCATGAAAAAAAACTCACTGATTGATTCATGCTGGTTAAAAAATAAAGTAGGAATTTTTCTGACCGGTATTTTTTTGCAGTCTCCCGGTTATGCAGTCGCTGAAATGGAGTTTTTCTCAATCGCCGACAGTGCGGTTGTCATGTATGACGCGCCATCGCTGAGAGCCGATAAACTGTTCGTGGCGGATCGTCATCTTCCCGTTGAAGTCGTGGTGGATGTCGATGGCTGGGCAAAAGTTCGCGACAGTAGTGGAAGTCTTGCTTGGGTTGAAAAGAAAGCGCTGAGTCAGCAGCGCTTTGTGGTGGTGACGGTGCCGTTGGCCAGTATCCACAAATCAGCCGATGCAAACTCGGAATTAGTGTTTCAGGCTGAGGAGAATCTTGTCCTGGAATGGTTGGATTCCGATAGCAAAGGTTGGGTCAAAGTGCGGCACTCTGGCGGTCAGACGGGCTATGTCAAAGTCAATCAGGTTTGGGGGTCATGAAAATTGCGTTACTGGGCGCGGGTGCATGGGGATCCGCCTTAGCGATTAACCTATCAACGCGCCATCAGATTCATCTATGGACAAAGGATCCGGATCATGCAACTGAGATGGATCGTCAACGAATTAATCAAGCTTTCCTACCGGGCCACTCATTGCCTGAATCCCTGAAGATTACTGCAACGCTGGATGAGGCGTTGGAAGGTGCCAATCTGGCGCTAATAGTTGTGCCTGTTGCCGGTTTGCGTGACACATTGCGGGCCATCGTTGCCAGTAAGATCAAGGTACCGGTCATTTGGGGATGCAAAGGGTTTGAATCGGAAACTACTTATCTGCCGCATCAAATTGCTGTTGAAGAATTTTCCGGTCGATTACCGCCTTGTGGTGTGTTATCCGGACCAAGTTTCGCGGAAGAGGTGGCTCAAGGTCTCCCAACAGCTTTGACACTGGCATCTGATGATATTGATTTCGCCAGTAAAATGGCCGCTGAGTTGCACAGTGCAAGGCTGCGTATTTATACCAGTGAGGATGTTGTCGGAGTGGAAACCGGGGGGGCGGTAAAAAATGTGATCACCATCGCAGCAGGCATTTCTGATGGCATCGGTTTTGGACATAATGCTAGGGCAGCACTGATTACACGAGGATTGTCAGAAACTATGCGATTGGGGCTTGGCTTGGGAGGGGATATGAAAACCTTCATGGGACTGGCCGGAGTTGGTGACTTGATTCTGACTAGCACGGGAGATTTATCCAGAAACAGACAAGTCGGATTGATGCTGGCTGAAGGAAAATCGCTGGCGGATATTTTAAATGCATTAGGGCATGTCGCCGAAGGTGTGCACACGGCGAAATCGGTTTTGCAATTAGGCAGGCAATTGAAGATTGAGATGCCCATTACTCAAGCGGTTTGCGATATTTTGCATGGCGTAGTATCCGCCAAGAAAGCGGTTGAAGTGTTGTTAAACCGCGAACAGAAGTCGGAAATTTATTAGCGTAGAATTTATCCTGAGAACTTCCAGTTAATTCTGCTTCTGGTGACTAGTTATTTGTTTTTATGAAATTTTTAACTGACGCTGTTAATCGGTATTCTCTGAAACAGTTGATTTGCTTGATAAATGGTACGGCGAGAACACGCTAATTCGCTTGACCAGCCGTTAACGGCTTGATATAAGAGCGTCTGCAGTACTTGCTTGTGATTTAATTACCATTAACCAAGAAGGGGAATTATATGAACAAATCCGAACTCATCGAAGCTATCGCAAAATCGGCTAAAATTTCTAAAGCTTCTGCGGGCAGCGCATTGGATGGCGCATTAGCAGCAATAAAAGGGGCACTCAAAAAAAATGAAAGTGTTACTTTGGTCGGATTTGGGACTTTTAAAGTAGGCACAAGGGCTGCACGTACAGGCCGTAATCCCCGTACGGGTGCTGCAATTAAAATCAAAGCAGCGAAGGTTCCTAAATTCAGTGCTGGTAAAGCGCTTAAAGATGCAGTAAACTAGCGCACTTTCTTGACCGGGTGCTTAGCTCAGCTGGTAGAGCGTCGCCCTTACAAGGCGAATGTCGGCGGTTCGATCCCGTCAGCACCCACCAGTCAAATTTGCTAGTTCTAGGAGTGGTAGTTCAGTTGGTTAGAATACCGGCCTGTCACGCCGGGGGTCGCGGGTTCGAGTCCCGTCCACTCCGCCAAATTAGGTTTATCAGCTTACGATAAGTAAAAAGTTATTTGATCGTCATTTCACTTTCTAGCATTCTCAGGTTCTAATTGTGTTTGATTTCGTCAACCGTAAAAAACGTGTCGTGCAAGTCTTTATGGGCTTGTTAATATTACCCTTCTTATTTTGGGGTGTTGAATCGTATCGTACGATGGGTGGCGAAGGTTATGTTGCGGTAGTGGATGGTGAAGAAATTCCACGACGTGAATATGAGCAAGCATTACGTGATCATCATGAAAGAATGCGCGCGATGCTGGGTGCAAATTTCGATAGTGCGATGCTGGATACTTTTGAGGTAAGAAACTCGGTGCTGGAAAAACTCATTCAGCAGAGACTATTACAACGGGAAGCTGTTAGCAATGGTTTTACCGTACTGGATTCACAGCTAATCAAAACTCTCCGGGAAGCCCCCGCATTTCAAAAAGATGGTAATTTTTCCAAGCAGCAATACGAAGAATTGCTGCGCAATCAAGGGCTAACTCCGGCAGTATTTGAGTCACGTGTGCGTCAGGAGCTTCTGCTTCAGCAATTGTTGGACGGTTACAGCGATAATGCATTTGCTCCCAAAGCAGTTGCTGAGAAAGTGCACTACCTCACTGAAGTTAAGCGCGAAATCAGTCAATCGCAGATCGCTCCTGAACAATTCCTATCGCAAGTGACACCGGAAGAATCTGACATTACCAGTTATTATGACAAGCATAGAGCTGACTTTGATTTGCCGGAACGTGCACGAGTTGAATATTTGGTGTTATCGCTAGATGCGGTAGCAAAAAATGAAACAGTGAGTGACGAAGCGATTAATACTTATTTTTCCGAGCATCAGAATGAATTTGGTAAAGCCGAAGAACGTAAAGCCAGTCATGTTTTGATCAGTATTGCGGCTGATGCCACGGATGACGAGAAACGCGTAGCAAAAGAAAAAGCTGAAAGCATTCTGGAGAAAATTAAGCAAAATCCGGAGCAGTTCGCAGAAATTGCCAAGCAAGATTCGGATGATCCAGGCTCGGCAATGCGCGGTGGAGATCTGGGTTTTTTTGGCCGTGGTGTCATGGTTAAAGCCTTTGAAGATAAAATTTTTTCAATGCAACTGGACGAAGTGAGCGATATCGTGGAAACGAATTTTGGTTTCCATGTAATCAAGTTGACCGCTATCAAGGAAGAGAAACGTCCTGATCTGGAAGAAGTGCGGGAACAGATTGCAAATAAGCTTAAATTAGAGATGGTGAGCAGTATTTTTGGGGAAATTGCTGAAGACTTCAGTAATATCGTTTACGAACAAGGCGATAATCTGCAAGCTGCGGCAGAAAAGTTCGAACTATCCACACAGGAGAGTGATTGGATTACGAGAGATAAGGCAGAGCCATCCATTCTTGCAAATGAGAAACTGCTGTCAGCAATTTTCTCAGCGGATGTGATTTCAAACCACCGTAATACTGAAGCAATTGAAGTGAAACCCGATACATTTGTGTCGGCCCGCATTCTTGAGCATAAACCAGCCACGACGCAATCGCTTGAGGTTGTTAGAGAGCAGATCGTGGGAAGGCTTAGAAAGCAAATGGCTGAAGCAAAAGCGGTGGAAGAAGGACAAGCAAAGCTCGTGCGCTTACAAGCTGGAGAAGAGTTAAGTGATGTCACTTGGGACGAAGCCAAGCAGATCTCTTATATGCAGCCGCAAGGACTGGATCATGAAACATTAAGAGTTGTTTTTAGAGCGAAGACTAGTGCTCTGCCAGTGTATACGGGAGCAGTCAATCCAAAAGGCGGATTTAATCTGGTACGAATCAATAAGATCGTTGAATCCGAATCTGCAGATAAAACTAAACTGGATAGTTTTACCAAACAACTCCAGCAAATGATCACACAAGAAGAAGTCTCGTCATACTTAGCTGCACTCAGGCAGCGCTATGATGTAAAAGTTAAACAAGACAGCTTCTAGTTTCCTGAATTTATTACCCCCTGTGTTTAATAATAGCTAATCGTTGAGATTAAACGCAACGGTGTTGAATCCTGCATCGACATAAGTTATTTCCCCGGTAATGCCACTAGCAAGATCGCTGCATAAGAAAGCGGCAACGTTACCGACCTCATCCGTGGTTACATTGCGGCGTAATGGTGAGACCTTCTCGGTATAACCTAACAATTTCCCAAAATTTCCGATACCTGCTGCGGCTAATGTCTTGATTGGACCGGCGGAGATAGCGTTGACGCGGATACCTTTCGGGCCCAGGCTGGAAGCCATAAAACGGACATTTGCTTCAAGACTGGCTTTAGCCAGGCCCATGACGTTATAGTTCGGCATGACCCGGACAGCACCCAAGTAACTCAATGTCAGAAAAGCGCCGTTGCGGTTTTGCATTAACGGTAGTGCGGCTTTGGCAAGTGCAGAAAAACTATAGGCGCTGATGTCATGCGCGATACGGAAAGCCTCCCGATTGACGCTTTCCAGGTAATCACCGGTTAATGCTTCGCGCGGCGCGAAAGCAATGGAATGCACAATACAATCGAGTGAATCCCAGTGCTTCTGTAAGTTCTCGAAACATGCAGCGATTTCATTGTCATTGGCGACATCGCAAGGAAATAACAGATTACTATCAAATTCTGCCGCCAGCTTTTCCACCCGGCCACGAACTTCTTCGCCCTGATAAGTGAAAGCCAGTGACGAGCCTTCTCGTTTCATAGCTTTTGCAATACCGTAAGCAATGGAGCGGTTGCTGAGCAGTCCGGTGATGAGAATGCGTTTATTTGCCAGAAACCCCATATAATTTCCTTGTAGAATTGAGTCAATTGTCGAATTATAGCCGATGGGTGGCATAAGATGGAATTGTGTAAAGGAAGATATATAAGATGGTTGCGTCATTTTTACTTAAAACATGGATCCCATCGAATCGAAATTGCAATGGATAAACGGATTCTCTTACCTGGATTACTGATACTTTTGGCTTGGCTTACCGCATGCAGCGGGCATCAATGGAACAATCCCTATGCAGCGGAGGATGCGGAAAAAAACATTCTCTATACAGTATTCACAGAACGGCCTAAACATCTGGATCCGGTGCAATCCTATAGCTCCAATGAAATTCAATTCACTGCGCAAATCTATGAGCCTCCACTGCAATATCATTATTTACAGCGGCCATTCGTGTTGATTCCAGCGACAGCTGAAGAAATACCTGTGGTGAAGTATTTGGATGCTCATGGCAATCAACTGCCAAGTGATGCGCAACCGGATGATATTGCCTATAGCGTGTATGAAATTACAATCAAAGCGGGAATACATTTTCAACCACACCCGGCATTTGCCCGCGATGCCCAAGGTCACTGGTTGTATCATGATCTAAACCGGCAGGAAATGGCGCCGGTGCGGAAGCTTGCGGATTTTTCGAAAACCGGTACCAGGGAATTGGTGGCGGAAGATTATGTATATCAGATCAAGCGTTTAGCACATCCAAAATTGCATTCGCCGATTTACGGACTGATGGCTGATTACATTGCCGGACTCAGGGAATATGCAGATGTGCTGAAGCAAGCCGATAAGGATCGGCCGGAAGAAAAAACATTCCTGGATTTAAGAGATTATCAATTGGAAGGAGTGCAAGTTGTAAATAGATATACTTACCGTATCACAATAAAAGGCAAGTATCCGCAATTTGTGTATTGGCTGGCGATGCCTTTTTTTGCTCCGATTCCGTGGGAGGCTGATCGTTTTTATTCGCAGCCAGGATTAAAACAAAAAAACATCACATTGGATTGGTATCCGGTTGGCACTGGTCCCTATATGCTAACCGAGAACAATCCAAATTCACGGATGGTATTGGAAAAGAATCCCAATTTTCATGATGAATACTATCCTGCAGAAGGTATGCCGGGAGATGAGGAAAATGGACTTCTCGTGGATGCCGGAAAGAAATTACCGTTCATTGATAAAATTATTTTCACCCGGGAAAAGGAAAGTATTCCGAGATGGAATAAATTCCTGCAAGGTTATTACGATGCCAGTGGTATTGGTTCGGATAGTTTTGATCAAGCTGTGCAGCTGGTAGGACAGGGTGAGGCGACGGTGACCGAAGCAATGGCTGAACAGGGGATACGGTTGGAGACGGCGGTGGCAGCATCGACCTATTATATGGGATTTAATATGCTCGATCCGGTCGTCGGTGGCAGAAATGCACGAGAAAGCGAATCGGCCAGAAAACTGCGCCAAGCGATTTCGATCGCCGTGGATTACGAAGAGTTTATTTCGATTTTTGCCAATGGCCGTGGAATGCCGGCCCAAAGCCCTATTTCGCCAGGCATTGCAGGTTACCGAGAGGGTGAGGAAGGCATCAATCCGGTGGTGTACGATTGGGTAAACGGTGAGCCGCAGCGTAAGTCAATTCAAGCTGCAAAAGCTTTGCTGGCTGAGGCGGGTTATCCGGATGGAATAGATCAACGAACCGGCGCGCCGCTCATTTTATATTTTGATGTCACTGCGCGTAGCGCTGAAGATAGATCCAGATTGGATTGGATGCGTAAGCAATTTCAGAAATTAAATATCCAGCTGGTCGTAAGAAGTACTGATTACAATCGCTTTCAAGACAAGATCCGCAAAGGGAATGCACAGATTTTTGAATGGGGCTGGAATGCCGACTATCCGGATGCGGAAAATTTTTTATTCTTATTGTATGGCCCGCAACGTAAAGTAGGAAATAGTGGCGAGAATGCAGCAAATTATCACAACGCGGAATATGACCGCCTATTTGAGCAAATGAAAAATATGGAGGATGGGCCGCAGCGGCAACTGATTATTGACTGCATGGTTGAGATTTTACGCTTCGATGCGCCATGGTTATGGGGGTATCATCCAAAGGATTATGGCTTGTACCACGCTTGGTATCAGAATGTAAAACCCAACCGGATATCAAATAATAATCTGAAATATTTCAAAATCAATACCGCTTTGAGAACGAGCAAGCGCGCTGAATGGAATGAGCCGGTTATATGGCCTGTCGCGTTGATTTTGGCTGTGCTGGTAGTCAGCTTTATTCCCGCTGTGAATGCTTTTCGCCGTCACGAGAGCAGTACCGCAGTGCGTGCAGCTTCTTCTGACGTTACAGGATAAGGTAAATGCTGAGTTATATCATCAGGCGCATTTTTTATGCGATTCCGATTCTGATCGGAGTTAATCTCATTACATTCGTGTTGTTCTTTGTCGTGAATACACCCGATGACATGGCGCGGATGCAGCTTGGTATTAAGTATGTAACACCCGAAGCGATTGAAAAATGGAAGGCGGAGCGCGGTTATGATAAGCCGCTGTTATTCAATCAAGAGGTGGAAAAGTTGGATAAATTGACCAATACGGTTTTTTTTGAGAAATCGGCATCCATGTTTATTTTTGATTTCGGCAAAGCGGATGATGGCCGGGATATTGCCCAGGAAATCAAGTCGCGCATGCTGCCAAGTCTGGCGATTGCTTTGCCGGTCTTTGTGTTGGGTTTGCTCGTGTACATTACTTTTGCGTTGCTGATGGTTTTTTTTCGTGCCACTTACATCGATTTCCTGGGTGTGGTTTTATGCGTGGCCTTGATGTCAATCTCCAGCTTATTTTATATTATCGTCGGACAATTCTTGATCAGTAAACTATGGCATTGGGTGCCCATATCCGGTTATGAAACCGGACTCGATGCCGCAAAATTTTTATTTTTACCGGTTATCATTGGCGTGATCAGTAGCGCGGGATCCAATATACGCTGGTATCGCACTATATTTCTGGAAGAGATGAACAAAGAATATGTTCGTACAGCCAGAGCCAAAGGACTATCCGAGCGCATTGTGCTATTCCGGCATGTACTTGGGAATGCGTTGATTCCAATTTTAACCGGTGCGGTTGTTGTGGTGCCTTTATTATTTCTCGGCAGTCTGCTGGTTGAATCGTTTTTTGGTATCCCTGGGTTGGGCAGCTACACCATTGATGCGATTAATTCGCAGGATTTTGCAATTGTAAGGGCAATGGTTTTTCTAGGTTCTCTTTTATATATCGTAGGTTTGGTTCTGACTGATATATCGTACACATTGGTCGATCCAAGAATTCGCTTGGCCTAATAAGTTAAGAATGAAATTCACTATTTGTTTTCAAATTATGAAGTTTTGTGGCATCGAAACATGCACTAACAACTGTAATGTATTCTTGTCAAAAACTGTGGATGGTATTAATCCCTATCTATCTACAATTGCCCGTTAAAACTAGATTGACTTATGCGTGCAATATATTCATAATCGCCAGTTTCGTTCGGAGGGGTTCCCGAGCGGTCAAAGGGATCAGACTGTAAATCTGACGGCTCTGCCTTCGAAGGTTCGAATCCTTCCCCCTCCACCAATTTTGGAAATGCAGTAAGAAGAGCAGGGTGATAGCTCCTGCTAATATGGGTTTAAGTTGTGCTTCTTGCAAGTAGCGAACTAGTGCGGGTGTAGCTCAATGGTAGAGCAGAAGCCTTCCAAGCTTACGATGAGGGTTCGATTCCCTTCACCCGCTCCAAATGGGAATTAGCAGGTAAAACGGTAAAGTAGAGTTGTTTATGCTTGCCCATGTAGCTCAGTGGTAGAGCACTCCCTTGGTAAGGGAGAGGTCGCCAGTTCAATCCTGGCCATGGGCTCCATAGGTTGTATGTAAAATTGTATGGTTAAAGCACGCAAAGGGGAAACAAAACATGGCAAAGAGTAAATTTGAGCGGTCGAAGCCACACGTAAATGTTGGTACGATAGGGCACGTGGATCATGGTAAGACGACGCTGACGGCGGCGATTACGACGATATTGACGAAGAAATTTGGCGGAGAAGCGAAGAGCTACGATCAGATTGACTCAGCGCCGGAAGAGCGTGCGCGTGGGATTACCATTAATACGGCACACGTGGAATACGAAACATCGAATCGTCATTATGCGCATGTGGACT